>CAYJJL010000045.1:0-11512 GCA_964370455.1 uncultured Faecalibacterium sp. | reverse complement strand
CCACCGCCAGAAGTTCCACCGCCAGAGGTTCCACCAGTAGGCGCGCCACCGCCAGATGTACCACCGCCAGTTGCCATTCCACCACCCATGGACATACCGCCCATCATATCCATGCTTGCGCCTGCGGTAACGGTTATAGTGCCAGCGTTAAGGGTCTTAAACTGTTCTTCAACATCTTGCTTACTACCCTCGCCTATGGCGTTAACCATAACAATGGTTGCAGCGCCAACAATAATGCCAAGCGAGGTTAAAAAAACCTTGAATTTATTTTGTTTAAGGTTTAGTAAAACAAGATGCAAAATTTCACTAAGTTGCATTTTGTGTCACCACGCTTTCTATAAGTACAACGTCTCCCTCTTGTAAGCCAGATGTTATTTCAACGTCAAAACCATCTGAAAAACCTGTTGTAACTTCTACATTTTCAATGGTGCCGTCTGCTGTTTGCACTTTTACATATTGCTTACCATCTATTAAAGTTATGCATTTGTTTGAAACAACCAAAGCATCGGTAACTTGTTTTTCAACAAAGGTAACATCAGCTGTCATGCTTTCAAAAATAACCATATCGTCGTAAGCGGAAATATCGCATAGAATGCCGATTGTGTAGTTAACGCTACTTTGCATACCAGCGGATGGTGTTATAGAAATACTGCTAACGGTAGAGCTAACAATTATATCCTCGTAAGCATCAAAAACAATGTTAACGGGCATGTCAATTTCTATATCTGCTATGTCCTCTTGTGGTATGCTTACATAAACATTAATTTTTGAGCTATCAGCAATAGTAGCAACAGCAACGTTCTCTCTTATTTCTGTACCAACGTCAGAAATTTCCATGATATAGCCGTTAACTGTGGCAATAACACTGCCGTCTGTTGCGATTGAAGCTAATGCTAAAAGTTCAGTTTCAAGGTCTTCTACAATTTCCTCTTGCTCTGCGAGTGAATTATTAATAGTGCTTATTGTTGTGCTGTAATCTTGCGCTGCGTTATTATAGTTTTGTATGTCTGTGTCATAATCGCCTTGTATTTCTAGTTTCTTTAGCTCCATAGTAGCGGCTGCGCTATCACGCTCGGTATATTTTTGGCTTAATTCGCTCGTGGTTTTTTCTAAATCATCAGATAACTGCGTGTATGTGCTTTGGTTTTGCTCTGCTGTTTGCAGCTCTTTTTCTTTTTCCGTTTTTTGAGTGTTTAAAGTATTAAGCTCGGTTTGAGGTGCTAAAAGGGCACTTTGTAGTGTAGTTAAATCCGCTTTTAAACTAGTAATAGCTGCGTTTAAAGTTGCTATTAAAGTTGCATCTTGTTCGGCTTCGTCTTTGCTTTGTTCATTGCTAAGCTCGGTTTCCTTGGCTGTGATTTCACTCTCTTTAGCGTCTACAGCTGCTTGTGCTGTGGCAAGTTCGTTTGTTTTTGCAGTTATATCAGCATCTAGTGCAGCTATTTCAAGTTCGAGCGCTGGTATACCAAAATCATTACCAACACCTGCAGATATTTGACTTTCAAGTGATGCTTTTTCACTTTCTAATGTGCTTATTTCTGTTAAAATGCTATTGTAACTTGTCTCAAGCTCAGCTATGCTTAAATCATAAATAGTTTGTGCAGAGTTACCAGTTGCAATATCTGTATTATATGCCTGTTCGGCTTGTAGGGTTTGGGTTTGTGCTGCTAGTTGCTCAGTTTGTAATTTTAGCTGTGCATCATAAAGTGCCTCTTGTGCCTCTGCATAAAGCTCGTCAAAACTATCAGGGTCAATAGTAGCGATAACATCGCCTATATTTACGTATTTGCCCGCGTTTGCAAGTACTTCGAGAACAACTGTTTCAAAATCAAAAGTTATAGCAGTTTCAAATAAACTCGCACTACCTGTTTCTGTTACACCAACAACTATGTCGGATCGTGTCACAATTTCCTCTTTATATTGGTTTTGAGTTTCTGCGCTTTGATTTTGTGAATCTCCAATACTAAAGTTAGAAAAACCTGTAAATACTAATACGCCCACACCCAATAAGGCGGTGACGCTGGTTATGGTGATTATCCTTTTGGCATTTGATTTTAAACAATCTCTAATTTTAATAATATATGTATTTTCGAATTTCATGATTTTACCCTCCTAAATAACTTGTCGATGATGTTATTATAAAAATCCTACTTTAAAATTACTTTAAAAAAACCACCGCAAATGTGATAAAACTGTGATAAAAACAAAAATAACGTTAAAACAAATATTATGCATTTGCATTTTAAAGTAATTTTAAGGTTGATTTGATACTTTTATTAAAAGTTACTTTTTATATATGAAAGGCGGTTTATATGCGTTTGCTGTTATGTGAGGATGAAATTGAAATGAACAATGCTGTTTGTAGGATATTAAAGCATTTTAATTATTCAGTAGATGCAGTGTTTGATGGAGAAGAAGCACTTGTGTGCCTGCAAACAGAAAATTACGATACAGTTTTGCTGGATATAATGATGCCCAAGGTTGACGGCATTACAGTGCTTAAAAAAACGAGAGAAAAAGGCAACCTAGTACCTATAATAATGTTAACTGCAAAATCTCAAACTGATGATAAAGTAATAGGGCTTGATTGTGGCGCAAATGATTACATAACAAAACCATTTGATACAAAGGAATTGTTAGCAAGGATAAGAGCTGTTACAAGGGTAGCAACAAACACTAATTCTTCAACGCTAAAGGTTGGAAATATAAGCTTAGATAGAAAAAACGGTGAACTTGCATGCGAAAACGAAAGTTTCAAGCTTGCAAATAAAGAGTATCAAATGATGGAAATGTTAATGATAAACTCAGGGTGTGTTATATCAACAGAGCGCTTTATGGAAAAAATCTGGGGGTATGAAAGCGAAACAGAAATAAATGTAGTTTGGGTTTATATATCCTATTTGCGAAAAAAGCTAAATGCGTTAAATGCAAACATAAAAATAGTAGCAAAGCGTGGCATAGGTTATAGCCTTGAGCTACAAGCATAGTAAGAGGTTTAAAATATGTTAAAAAAGTTGCAAAAAAAATTTGTTATTTTAATAATGTTGATAAGCATTATGGTTGTTTTGTTAACAAGTGTTTCTATTAATGCAATTAATTATATTTCGGTTTTTAATAATGCTGATGATATTTTAGAGTTATTAATAGATATTGATTTTGATTTTGATATCAAACCTAATTATGTACCAAGAAATGATTTTCCTAATGAGATTGCGTTTACAACTCGCTTTTTTGTTGTTAAAACAAATGCTGAAAACGAAATATATAGCACTAATTTAAATTCAATAAATCACATAGATGAAATCCAAGCGGAAGAATATGCAAACATTGTAAATGAGGTTGATAATACAGCAGGAGTAATTGGTAATTTTAGATATTTAGTGGAGGAAAGCGATGTAGGTAATACATATGTTTTTTTAGATATACAACAAAACTTGCAAAGTGCTAATACATTTTTGGGTGCAAGTGTATTTATAATGCTTATTATGGAAGTTTTGATATTTTTGCTAGCTATTATTTGTTCAAAAAAAGCGGTAGCACCAATAGTTGATAGTTATGAACGCCAAAAACGATTTATTACCGATGCAACACATGATTTTAAAACGCCACTTGCTATAATACGGGCTGATAATGATGTTATAGAAATAGAAACAGGCGAAACCGAATGGACACGAAGCATTAACACGCAAACTAAAAGGCTTAATACACTTGTGGAAAATTTAATAACACTAACAAAACTAGATGAAGAAAAAAAGGTTGTAGCGCCTTGTGAATTTTGCTTGTCAGATAAAGTGCAGGAAATTGTAAGCGAGTTTGCGACTATCGCTCAAAAACAAAATTTAGAGTTAAATTGTAATATAAAAAAAGAAATTTTGTATACAGGCGTTGAGGATAGCATAAAAAAAGTGTTTATGTTGCTGTTAGAAAATGCCCTTAAATATGCCGATAAAAATACGGTTATAGATATAAACTTATATAAAAAAGGTAGTAAAATAATTTTAAATATACAAAATAAATGTAGCGGAGTAAAAGCGGGTAAGCATAACAATTGGTTTGATAGATTTTATAGACAAAACGAAAGCCGTAACAGCAAAACAAGTGGTTTTGGCATAGGTTTATGTGTTGCTAAAACAATATGCGAAAAGCATAAAGCAAAAATCAAAGCCGAAAGTAAAATTGATGATGAGGTTATTATTGAGATTGTTTTTTAAATTGATTTAATGTTTTAACAATAAAAAACCGCCCTGATATAAGCTAAAAACAAGCTATATCAAGGCGGTTTTATTTTAATTTAATTTATTTCAAAACTAAATTTTCGCCATTATAATCAACAGTTATTGTGTCACCATCGGTAAATTCACCACCAACTATGGCTTTTGCTAGTGCTGTTTCTATGTGGCTTTGTACAAAACGTTTTAGTGGGCGTGCGCCATAAATGCTATCGTAAGCACTATCTGCAACCCAAGTTTTGGCATTTTCGGTAACGTTTAAATATAATTGTTTGCCATCTTTTAAGCGTTTTGCAAGGTCGGCAAGTAGTAAATCTAAAACGGATATGCTTTCGGTTTTTGTTAAGCTTTTGTAGTAAACAATTTCATCTAAGCGGTTTAAAAACTCAGGGCGGAATTTCGCACGCAACAAAGTTTCAATTTGTTTTTGCGCCACGTCGCTAATATCGTTTGCGCCGTTTTGTCGGCTTTGCTCTAAATCATCTAATATAATATCACTGCCAAGGTTAGAGGTTAAAATTATAACTGTGTTTTTAAAATCAACTGTTCGGCCTTTGCTATCTGTAACACGGCCATCATCTAAAATTTGCAAAAGTATGTTAAAAACATCTGGGTGTGCTTTTTCAACTTCGTCAAATAAAATTACACTATATGGTTTGCGCCTAACGGCTTCTGTCAATTGGCCACCTTCCTCGTACCCTATATAACCAGGAGGCGCACCAATAAGGCGAGAAACACTGTATTTTTCCATATATTCTGTCATATCTATTCGCACTAGGTTTTTTTCGTCATCAAAAAGTGTTTCGGCTAAAGTTTTAGCAAGCTCTGTTTTGCCAACACCAGTAGGCCCCAAAAAGAAGAAGCTTCCTATAGGCCTATTTGGGTTTGCAATGCCCGCGCGTGAGCGTAAAATAGCCTCGCTAACTTTTGTCACAGCCTCGTCTTGGCCTATAACACGTTTATGCAACTCGTCCGCTAAGGCTAGCAGTTTTTCTCTCTCGCCCTCAACTAATTTTTCTGTTGGTATACCTGTCCAGCGTGCAATAATTTTTGCAATTTCCTCTTCGGTTACTTTATCCCTCAAAAGGCTGTTATCTTTTTTATTGGCAGTTTGTACCTCTAGCTCTGCAAGTTTGCTAGTTAGCTCTGGTAATTTACCATATTTAAGCTCGGCGGCCTTATTTAAATCATAATTGCGCTCGGCTGTTTGTATATCAGCGTTGGTTTGCTCTATTTGTTCGCGCAAGTTTTGCAAAGTGGTAATGCTGCTTTTTTCGTTATCCCATTGAGCCTTTTTTTGGTGAAAAATATCTTGGCTATCTGCAAGTTCACGCTCAATTTCTTTTAAACGGCTTTTGCTTAAAGCGTCTTTTTCCTTTTTGAGCGAAACTTGTTCAATTTGCATTTGTGTTATTTTGCGTGCTAAATCGTCAAGTTCGCTAGGCATGCTGTCAAGTTCGGTTTTAATCATGGCACATGCTTCATCAACTAAATCAATGGCTTTATCAGGCAAAAACCTATCAGAAATATATCGGTGTGATAGTAAAGCGGCGGCTATAAGTGCGCCATCGGCAATTTGTACACCGTGAAAAACTTCGTATCTCTCTTTAAGGCCACGCAAAATCGAAATGCTATCCTCAACAGTAGGTTCATCTACTTGCACAGGTTGAAAACGCCTTTCAAGAGCTGGGTCTTTTTCAATGTATTTGCGGTATTCGTCTATGGTAGTTGCACCTATACAGTGTAGTTCTCCACGTGCAAGCATAGGTTTTAAAAGGTTACCAGCATCCATTGCGCCATCGGTTTTACCTGCGCCAACTATGGTGTGTAATTCGTCGATAAAAAGCAAAATTTGCCCCTCGCTTTTTTTAACCTCAGTTAAAACGCTTTTTAGCCTTTCTTCAAATTCGCCTCTGTATTTTGCGCCTGCAACTAATGCGCCCATGTCAAGGCTAAAAACAGTGCGGTCTTTTAAGTTTTCAGGCACGTCACCAGCTACTATGCGCTGTGCAAGCCCCTCGGCAATTGCTGTTTTGCCAACACCGGGCTCGCCAATTAAACAGGGGTTGTTTTTGGTCTTGCGTGAAAGTATGCGTATAGCACTGCGTATTTCGGATTCTCTGCCTATAACAGGGTCTAGCTTTTGCGCACGTGCAAGTGCTACTAAATCCTGTCCGTATTTTTCAAGTGCACTGTAATTATTTTCAGGGTTATCGCTAGTTACACGTTGGTTTCCACGCACTGTGCCAAGTGTTTTCAAAAATTCGTTTTCGGTAATACCAAAACTTTTAAATATAGCTTTTGTTTCTTTGCTTGCAGTTTGCATTAAACCTAAAAATAAATGCTCAACGCTCAAAAATTCGTCTTTCATTTGTTTTGCTCTATTTTCAGCGGCATTTATGGCTTTATCGGTTTCAGGCGAGATATATATTTTATCTGCATCACGCCCTGTGCCTGTAACACGTGGCAAGGCAGAGAGCCTCTCGCCTATTGTGCTTGCAAATGCGTTTGCGTCCACGGATAGCTTTTCAAGCAATTGTGGTATCAAACCATCTTGCTGTGTTGCTAAGGATATAATTATGTGCTCAGGTGCTAAACTTTGGTGTTGGTATTCAATGGCTAGTTTTTGCGAATTTTGTAGGACTTCTGCGGTTTTTTGTGTATATTGTGTCATGTGGAGTACCTCCTCAATCTTTTGTAAAATTAATAAATTAGCACTCTAAGTGTTTGAGTGCTAATTTATTTTAACGCTTTTTAACACTTTTGTCAATAGCGAAACTATTAAAAGAATAAGTCTAATTTATGACATGTAAAAAAAGGACATAGTCGAAATTTGCATTTCGCTATATCCTTTTAATTTTGTTGGTTTTGTTTGTAACAAAGCTATTTTTTGAAATAATGGTTAAAATCCGTTTCAATTTTGTTATCAAGCCTACGTATAGAGCTATATAAGTGGCGCTCTATAATTTGATCAACTTCATCTATGCGTTTTTCCATGATAATTTGCACTAGTTGGTGGTGGTCTGCCATAACTTCGGTAAATTTTGTATCGTGGCTAGTATCAAGCATGCGAAAGCGTGAGTAATCTGCATGTGCGTTTTGCATGTTTTTCCAGAGATACATTTTATTTGTGGCGGCAAACCATGTTTCGTGAAAAAGCGTGTCTTGTGCATAAAGGCGGTGTAAGTCTACAGGTTTAGAGTTACAAATTTCCTCATAGCGCAGCATCCTTTTTTGCAAAAGTGCTAAATCACCATCGGTGGCTTTGGGTATAAATTCGCGCAAAACTATAGCCTCTACTGCTGTGCGCTCAAAAATAATTTGGCTAACTATATCAAAGTTAATCAGTGTTACCCACGTGCCTTTATATGGCACAATTTCCACAAGTTCTTCATCTTGTAGGCGCTTTAGCACTGTGCGTATTAATGTGCGCGAAACGCCAAAGCGTTTGCAAAGTGGGTTTTCACTAAGCAAACTACCTGGCGGTGCGATGAGGTCAATTATTTCGTGTTGTAATATGTTATAAATATAAGTAAAATTATAACTTATTGGTTTTTTCAAAATCAAGCCACCTTATTCACTGTAAAGCATAACCATAACAGCTTTTTGCGCATGTAAACGGTTTTCAGCTTCTTCAAAAATGTATTTTGCATTTTCTTCAAAAACTTCTGCGGTAATTTCTTCTTCTCTGTGAGCTGGTAGGCAGTGGAAAACAATGTAGTCATCATTTGCTGCTTTTAATAGCTCTTTAGTTACAGTATACCCTACAAAGGCCTTTTGGCGCAAGTCGCTTTCGCCTTCTTGGCCCATGCTTGTAAATACATCAGTAATAATAACGTCTGCGTTTTTAACAGCTTCTTCTGGTGTGCTGTACATGCTAAATGCTTTGCCTTTTGCAAATTCTAAAACTTTTGGGTCTGGTCTGTAATCATCTGGGCACGCAATTGCAACTTCCATGCCAGCGGTTAAACAACCAACAACAAGGCTGTTACACATGTTATTGCCATCGCCTATATAGCACATTTTTAGGTTTTCTAAATCGCCTTTAAACTCACGTATTGTCATTAAATCAGCTAAAACTTGGCAAGGGTGTGCGTAATCAGTAAGGCCGTTTATAACAGGTATGCCAGAGTATTCGGCTAGTTTTTCAACTGTTTCTTGTGCAAAAGTACGTATCATAATGCCGTGTAGGTATCTGCCCATAACACGTGCAGTATCTTCAATAGGTTCACCTCTGCCAATTTGCAAATCAGCGGAGGATAAAAACAGTGGCTGTGCACCAAGTTCTTCTATACCAACTTCAAAAGAAACACGTGTTCTGGTGGAGGCTTTTTCAAAAATCATGCCTATGCATTTACCTTTTAGGTGTTTGTGCTCTATACCAGCTTTGCGCTCAGCTTTTAATTTATCGGCTAGGTCTAAAACTGCAATGATTTCCTCTTTGCTAAGGTCGGACATTTTAAATAGGTTTTTCATGATGCTTTCTCCTTTAATATGTTGTCTAATATTTGTATGCATTTATCAATTTCTGTCTCGGTTATTATTAATGGCGGCAATAACCTAACTGTGTTTTGCCCAGCTGTTAAAACAAGCAAACCTTGCTCCATAGCAGCTGTGTAAACGGAGGTGTTTTCAATGCCATCTAGCTCAAAACCTAGCATTAACCCAATGCCACGCACCTCTTTTATATTAGGGCAGTTTAGAGCTTTTATTTTAGCTTTAAGATACTCCCCTTTTTTTGTAACCTCGGCTAAAAATGCTTCGTCTAAAGTATCTATAACAGCTAAAGCGGCGGCGGTGCAAAGTGGGTTGCCACCAAAAGTTGAGCCGTGGTCGCCATAACAAAAGGTGTTTTTGCATTTTTCGCCAGCTAAAATTGCACCTATTGGCAACCCACCGCCTAGTGCTTTTGCAAGCGTTACTATATCAGGCAATATACCAAAATGTTCATATGCAAAAAGTTTGCCTGTGCGCCCTATACCTGTTTGTATTTCGTCCACTATTAGCAAAATGTCTTTTTGCTCACAAATTTTGTAAAGCTCTGCCACATAATTTTTATCAAGTGGTGTAACACCGCCTTCGCCTTGGCAAAGTTCTATCATAATAGCGCAGGTTTTATCGCTAATTTGCTCATTTAAACTTTGTAGGTTATTGGTTTCAGCATACAAAAACCCTTCAGGGAAAGGCATAAAATATTTGTGAAATTTATCTTGCCCTGTTGCGGTTAATGCAGCTAAAGTGCGCCCGTGAAAAGAGTTTGTAAGTGTGATTATCTCATGGCGACCCTCGCCGTATTTATCAAAACTGTATTTTCTTGCAAGCTTTATTGCGCCCTCGTTTGCCTCAGCGCCAGAGTTTGCAAAAAATACATTTGCAAAGCCAGAGCTTTTACAAAGTTTTTCGGCAAGAAGTTCGTCGTTTTCGGTTGCAAAAAGGTTAGAAACATGCAAAAGTTTTTGTGCTTGTGCGGTAATTGCATTTGTTATTTTAGGGTGATTATGCCCTAGTGCGCAAACAGCTATACCAGCGGTAAAATCTAGGTACTGCTTGCCACTATCATCAAAAACAGTGCTTGCATTGCCATGCGTTATAGTAAAGGATGTTTTTTTGTAGTTGTTCATTAAATAACTCATGTTTTTACCTCAATAAAAAAGTGTACCGCTGCCCTCGTCTGAAAGTAGCTCTATTAATATAGAGTGCTCTTTTGCACCGTTTTGTATAGTGGTTTGTTTAACGCCACTTTTAACCGCTAAAGTGCAACACTCAATTTTTGGTATCATTCCCCCAGAAATAATGCCGTCATCAACAAGTTTTGGTATGTCGTCTATGTTAATTTCAGGTATAAGTGTTGTTTCGTCCTTAGGGTCACGCATAACGCCGTTTACATCGGTTAAAAGCATAAAATGATCAGCTTTTAGTGCACCGCTTAGTTTTGCTGCAAAAGTATCGGCATTTACATTAAGGCTAGTTTCGCCAGCGGTTGCCACGCTAGAAACAACAGGTATATAGTTTTTATCAATCAAATCTTGCACAAATGAAACATCCATATCGGTTATTTCGCCTACGTTGCCGTATTTTTCAAGCTTAATGCCTTTTGCAAGGTTTGCGTCAATGCCTGAAACACCAACGGCGTTGCCACCAACTTCGTTTAATATTTTTACAAGGTCTTTGTTTGTTTTACCGCAAAGCACCATTTGTATAACATCTATTGCTTCATCGCTAGTATAGCGCAAGCCGTCTATAAACTTGCTTTCTATTTCAAGCTTGCCTAGCATTTCGTTGATATCTGGCCCACCGCCGTGCACAAGCACAACTTTTACACCAACGTACCACAGCAAAACTATGTCCGAAAGTATGGAGCGCTTTAAATTTTCGTTTAGCATGGCATTTCCACCGTATTTGATAACTGCGGTTTTACCGCTGTATTTTTTAATATACGGTAAGGCTTCAGTTAAAACGCTAGCTCTATTAAGTTGTTCTTGCATATTTTTCTCCTTGCTTATTGCTTATATATATAGTAGGGTAATTGTGCTAAAAATTTGTTATGTGAATAATTATACAATAAACTGAATAAAAATACAACATCTTTTTTTAATATAAAATAAAGAAAACACAATTTTTTGTTGTGCAAAAGATGCTTTTGTTAATTGTGTACATAACTTGTGTTTCAAGCGTGGACTATTACTGCAATCAACCAGCGTTTTGTAATAAAAGTAATACTTTAACCTGTTAGCAATGGGTAATAGTGCCATTTTTGTGCCACTAAAATAGGTAAAAATGCTGTTCATGACATTAAATATGCTGTTTATGACATTTTAAAACAAAATTGAAAATTATCAAGTATAATCTTATTCGTAGAGTACAACCGAGCAAAACAGCTCAAAATATTTATTGATAAACAAAGAGAGTGAGATTGTAATAATGAATAATTTCATAAAATTTAAACGTGGCATTTCCTTAATGTTAACACTAATGATAATGGTTCAACTAGTGGCTCCTAGCATGGCTTTTGCAGATACTGCTGAGCCAGTGCCATCTCCAACAATTGAAGCACCAGCTGAGCCAACACCAGAGCCAACACCAGTAGCAACACCAGTAGCAACACCTGTGGCAACACCAGTAGCTACACCAGTAGTAACTGCAACACCAGAGGCAACTGCAACGCCAGAAGCATCCGCAACACCAGAGGCAACTGCAACACCAGAAGCATCTGCAACAGTAGCACCAGTTGCAGGTATGGCAACTTTTGCTAATGATATGGATGGCTTGATGCCAGTAGCAGA
>CAYJJL010000044.1:0-11637 GCA_964370455.1 uncultured Faecalibacterium sp. | reverse complement strand
ATTTAAGGCAAAAACACATCCTGTACTTACAGCTTTAAACTTTGCTTTAAGCTCCGCTACTATAACCTGCTTTTGATAAAAAAAGGAAGTAAAAAATGAAGTTTATAGAAAACACTCCTACCATTGAAACCGAAAGATTAATATTACGTAAATTTATAGCAGATGATGTTAATTCCGTTTATGAGTTAATGAGCGATGTTGACGTAAATACTTTTTTACCATGCCATGTACATAAAACAAAAGAGCAAAGTTATGAATTTTTAAAAACAAGATTTTTAGATAATTATAATAATGAAAACGGTTATAAATACGCTATTTGCTTAAAAAAGGATAATTTGCCAATTGGCTATGTGAGTTTATCTTATGGCGATGCAAACGATTTTGGATATGCTATAAAAAAGGAATTTTGGAACAAAGGGATAACATACGAAGCAACAAGAGCTGTTGTTGAGAAAATTAAAAATTCAGGAAATTATAAATATATAACCGCAACACATGATGTAAATAACCCTAATAGCGGTGCCGTTATGAAAAAACTTGGCATGGAATATAAATATAGCTACGTTGAAAAATGGCAACCGAAAGACATTTTAGTAACATTTAAAATGTATCAATTAAATTTTGATGATGAACAGCACGATACATATATGGAATACTGGAATAAATACGATAATCATTTTATTGAGTAAATATTTTTTTACTTGTATGTAATTACCACTTTTTGTATTACAATAGGCATATTTTGCCAATGATAATAGTAATATATATAAAGGAGTGATTTTATATGCAAGTGATTTTAAAAACTATTACAACCCCGGTTTTGGCAAAAAAACAAAAAATAAGCGCGAAAGTTTCAACTAAACAAAACATAAAACAAATAACACGCAAAGCATTAAAAATTGAAAAATTACATTATACGCAGGAATGTAAAAATTTAGCAGAAGATTTACGAGATTGTTGTTTTCGCATAGAGCAAAACGAAGTGCTCTTTAACCTTGAAACAGAACCATTACTTGTAGATCAGCGCATATATGAGCGTAATGCCTTACTGTGTAGGTACCAATATTTAATAAAACGTGCCAAAATACTAAAACTTCGTGTGGGAGCACTAAACCATGAAGCTATACTTTAAAAACATATTTTCAGCAATTTTAGCAGGATTTAGTATGTTAGGTTTGGTACATGTTTTAGGTGTGTTTTTTGGTTTTACAATTAAAATTAATATTGCAACACTTGGTATTGCTTGTTTTTTAGGTGCACCTGGTGTTATTGTTTTACTATTACTAGCTAAATTATTAGTTGTGTAAGCTGATAGTACAAATTAAATTATTAAAAATCAATTTATAGTTGATGCAAAAATTAATAAATACAAAGTTTACTATAATTCAATTTCAAAATAAAACGAGGTATGACGAAATAAATAATTTCGTATACCTCGTTTTATTTATGTTTTTATTTAACTAATATAAAATTTAATTTTCACGTTTTACAAAATCTGTAAGCTCATTTGGGTTGCTGTAACCCATTGCAAATGCTTTTGCACGCATAGCAGCATAAAACTCAGCAAAGGTTGCCTCATAATAAACATTAACAAATAAGTTTGAAATACCTAGTGTGAAAACACCTAAAAAGTACCAACCGAAAAATGATAGAGATAATAAAAATATATCTAGCTTTTCGCCATCTGTCATTTGTTTGCTAAGCTCAAAAGCACGTTTTTGTGGCATATGTGGGTTTTCAGCTAAAATGTAAGGCACTAAAAAGTATTCGTATGATTTTATAATACCAGGGATGATGAATAAAAGCGACCATAAAAATACTTTAACTTCCATTAAAAACATAGTAAATACAATATTTAAATAACCATTTTTAAAAGTAGAAAATAATGTGCCGAAAGTGCTTTTGCCATAACGGTTTTCCATCATGTAGCGATTTTTGCCTATTAATACAGGGTGCATAACAAAAATTGATAATAGTATGGATAAAACAACTGCTATCACAAGTATTATAGCTACTATACTAAAAATAGTAGTTATAATTTCGTTTTCTGACATGCCTCCTAAAATATTGTTTAATTGTTGCTGCGTGCCATAGCTCGATAGGCTTGAGGCAGATGAAAAGTTTGATGTAACATTGCTAATAACTGTTAATCCCTCGCCACCTAATATCGATGCAACAAGGCACACTGCAAATGTAAGGCCATAGTTTTGCTTTGTAGCAAGCTTGGCATTATCTTTAAGTAGTTTTCGTGTCCACATAGTTTACTCCTTTAATAAAAAACTATAATATCTTTTTGTGAAATAAATTTAAATGCTAAGATGCAAAAATACTATTCACTGTAATATATACCAAAAGATTATATCATATATTGTTCAAAAAATCTACTTTTTTTGACAAGCTATGTAAACTTTTAAAATTTAATATGAAAAATCAAATTAAGTCCTTGTGCTTAAAATTATATAGTGCTATAATGATTGATAAGATTGTTTTTGCGACTTACAAAGTGTGTTTGTGTGTTGCGAAAAAAAGAAATAAAATAGGAGGCTTACTATGAAAATCTACATTGATACAGCAAACGTTGAGCAAATACGCAAAGCAAATGATATGGGTGTTATAGCAGGTGTTACAACAAACCCAAGCCTTATAGCAAAAGAGGGACGTGATTACGCCGAAGCTCTTGCAGAGATTGCAAGCATTGTCGATGGCCCTATTTCTGGAGAGGTTAAAGCAACTACTGAGGACGCTGAAACTATGATAGCTGAGGGCGAAGCAATTTATGCTTTAAACCCAGAACGTATGGTGGTAAAAATACCAATGACAGTTGAAGGTTTAAAAGCTATTAAAGCACTTTCAGCAAAGGGTATACCTACTAACTGCACATTAATTTTTTCTGCAAATCAGGCATTGCTTGCAGCACGTGCTGGTGCAACATATGTTTCGCCTTTCCTTGGTCGCTTAGACGATATTTCAATGTATGGCATAGAACTTGTTCAAACGATAGCACAGGTATTTGCAAATTACCCAGACATTAAAACTGAAATTATCGCCGCTAGCGCACGTAATCCTATACATGTAACAGATTGCGCACTTGCTGGTGCTGACATAGTTACATTGCCATACAGCGTTATTGAACAAATGACAAAACACCCTTTGACAAATACAGGTATAGAAAAATTTAAACAAGATTACATTGCTGTTTTCGGTGAATAATCTTTTGAAAGATAGGAGTTTTAATGTATACAATAGGTGTTGACCTCGGTACGAGTGCAGTAAAATTGCTTTTAATGGAAGAAAACGGCAAAATTGTAAATATCGTATCAAAGGATTATCCACTAGTATTTCCAAAGCCAGGCTGGAGCGAGCAAAACCCAGCTGATTGGTTAAACCAAACTATTGCAGGTATAAAAGAACTTATTGCAGATATAGATGCCTCACAAGTGTGTGGCATAGGTTGTGGTGGGCAAATGCATGGCTTGGTTATACTTGATGAAAATGATGAAGTTATACGCCCAGCAATTTTATGGAACGACGGCCGTACACAGGCAAGTGTAGATTATTTGAATAACGAAATAGGCAAAGATGTGCTCAGCAGTGAAACTGCCAACATAGCTTTTGCTGGTTTTACTGCGCCAAAACTATTATGGGTGCGTGATGTAGAACCTAAAAATTTTGCAAAAATCAAAAAAATAATGCTACCTAAAGATTACATAAATTATATGTTAACAGGTGTGCACTGTACAGATGTTTCGGATGCCTCTGGTATGTTGCTAATGAATGTTGAGCAAAAATGCTGGAGCGATAAAATGTGCGAACTTTGTGGTATAACAAAAGCGCAACTACCTAAAATTTACGAAAGTAGCGATGCAGTAGGCACATTAAAGGCTGAAATGGCACAAACTCTAGGGCTACCAGCAGATGTTATTGTGTGCGCTGGTGCTGGTGATAATGCAGCAGCTGCTGTTGGTTGCGGTATAGTTGGCGATGGTAACTGTAATATATCACTAGGCACATCTGGCACGGTTTTTATCACTAGCGATACTTTTGGTGTTGATAAAGAAAACGCATTGCACAGCTTTGCTCACGCTGATGGTGGGTACCATTTAATGGGGTGTATACTTTCAGCGGCGAGCTGTAATAAATGGTGGATGGAAGATATACTAAACACAGAAGATTTTGCAAAAGAGCAAGAGGCGATAACAGCGGAAACTTTAGGCAATAATCGTGTGTTCTTTTTGCCATATTTAATGGGTGAGCGTAGCCCACACAACGACCCACTAGCACGTGGCACTTTTTTAGGCATGACAATGGATACAACACGTGCACAAATGACATTAGCGGTGTTAGAGGGCGTTGCATTTGCAATTCGTGATTGTATTGAGGTTGCACGTAGCGGTGGTATAAAAATCAACCAGAGCATGATTTGCGGCGGCGGTGCTAAAAGCCCACTATGGCGCAAAATTTTTGCCAATGCTTTAGGCATAACATTAACACTGCCAGAAACAGAGCAAGGCCCAGGGTACGGCGGTGCTATGCTTGCGGCTGTTGCATGTGGTAAATATGCAACAGTGGCAGAATGTGCAAGCACACTAGTAAAAACAGTTGGTAAAGAAGAGCCAAATGCTGAACTTATGACAGCGTACGAAAAACGTTACCAAATGTGGCGTAAACTTTACCCCACTTTAAAAGAAACTTATCATGAAATGGAGAAATTTAACTAATGAAAATACATTCCATTTATGACGCTGAATTTGCGTCATATGGCAAAATTATAAGCGGTTACGATAACATATCAATAGTGGAAGCTTTAAGCAAAACACCAGTGCCAGAGGCAGTAGCGTACGTTGCTAGTGAGCCTACGCTTGAAGTATTACCAGCGTTTAAACAATTGTGTTCTAATTTTGCAGGTGGTATGCCTATGCAAATGGGTTATTGCAATGGGCACAATACAAAGCTTAATGCGCTAGAATATCATAGAGATAGTGAAGTTAACCTTGGTGCAACTGATTTTATACTGCTACTTGCTAAGCGTGAGGATATAGTTGACGATACCATTTCACCAGAAAAAGTAAAAGCTTTTTTCGCACCGGCGGGTGTTATGATAGAGGTATATGCAACTACTTTGCATTTTGCGCCTTGCAGTGCAAAAAAAGGCGAAGGTTTTCAGGTTTTAATCTTTTTGCCAAAAGGAACTAATTGCGATAAACCAGAAATAGAGCCTATAACAAATGAGGATAAATTACTTTTTGCATGCAATAAATGGCTAATTGCTCACCCAGAAAGTAAGCACGCAGGCATGGGTGCACACATAGGATTATTAGGCGAAATTATCAACATTGAAAACGATATTTAATGCATTGGCGAGCACCTTTTTAGGTGCTCGTTTTTATGTAAATAAGGCCTTAAATTGATGAAAAGCACTTGTGTTCAATTGTGTATAAGTTTGTAGTTTTTGGAGAGATTAAGACAAAATGTGTTAATTGAAATGTCGAATAGGCAAATATTTGTAATTTTATTGTAAAAAACTAAAAGATGTATAGCCAGGTGTGTTGTTAAATGTTTGGTTAAAAAACAATGAAACAATGTTGAATTTTTAAAAGATATATTTACTTAGCTATGATGAATAACCACATACGACGAATTATGACGCTTTTTTATGGTTGCATGTTCTTTTCAAAGTTTGTAAAATAGTATAACAAAGACTAATTGAATACTACTACGGAAAGGCGAAAACACATGGCAAACAAAAACACGACATACGTGGATGGAAATGCACTAGTGAGAAATTTTTCAAAATTGGGTAAGTATCAAAAGGCTCATTCCACCTCGTATAACCTACAAAAAAGTAAAGAGGGGTATATCATAACTGTATGTGAAAGAGAGGAGAAAAGCAACGAAGAACGAACATCATCTTTACAGTGCGAAATGTCCGAAAAAGAGGCAACGTATATATTATACGTTTTATATGAAAATGCAGTGCCTATAACACATTGGCAAGATATTGTAAAGGATTTATTATCGTTATAGACGTAAAAGAAAGGAAGGATATATGCATACAGAACAATTATGTATTGCTTATATAAGTTATGACGAAAATTTATTGCGTGTTGCGGGTAAATATTTTTCGGAACAAAACAATTTTGCTGAAGTGCGTATATATAAACGAGGAGATGCGTTAATAAATAATTTAAAAAATGGTTTAAAACCAGATATTATAATATTGGATGAACAATTGCAAGATACGGATATCTTAGGTTTTTTGCAGGATTACACAACAGCGGATATATCACGAAATGCTATTGTTATAGCACTATGCTCAAAAGGGTATCTTACATACACTGGTTTGTTACTATCGCAAGGTGTGGATTATTGTATGGTTAAACCTGTCCAAATGAGTACGCTTGTACAACGTATTTTTTTATTGCATCAAGCAAAAACTGGAAAAGCAAAGCTGTTTTGTGATATAATATATAAAAAATGGGGTATAAGTGAAGACATTGTTAATTGTAGCTATTTAACAGATGCTGTTATGGTAGCATATGCAAGGGAAGAAAAACTAGCAATACGAAACTAGATTTTATTATCAATAGCTACAGCAAGGAGTGTTTCTATTGTGGCGGTGGATAGTGCTTTAAGGCGATTGATTGAATATGCTGAACGTGTATCCACACCAGAATATTTAACTTTTAAAGATAATAATGGCCTTGATAACGAGCGCCCTAAAATTGGGTGGTTAATTTACGCTATCAAAGGATGGATAGAACAGCAACAATAAAATTGTTGTTTGAGTAAAAGGGAGTGTGTAGATAGTGGGTTTACAAGCAGAGAGAGGCATGGATGAAATGGAGCAAAAAAAAGCATCACAAGTTATGTTTCAATCAATAGCAACAGAGTTTACTCGACCATTAGATGTAATTGCGCTTAATTGTGAGTATGTTTCTATGCATATCAAAACAAATCAAAATAATTATTCAGCTGAAAAAGTTATGGGGTCGTTGCAGGATATACAAAACTCGACAACACACTTAAACCGCTTGCTGGATAATTATATTGCTGTTTCGCAGAGTTTAAACGGCACTTTACAACCACAAATGCGTAAAGTGGATTTAAGCAGTGTGCTGGGCAGTGTTTGCGCAGATAGTGAGGATATATACAACCTTATAGGTGTAAGTTTAAGTTACGAATTACCAAAGGATACAGAAACTTATGTATACGCTGACCGTGCATTTGTTGAGCGTGTTTGCTTAAATTTGCTATCAAATAGTTTGCAAGCATGCCAAACAGGCGGGGCTGTTTCGTTTAAATTAAAAAAAGGTAAAACACAGCACACATTGACAATACAAGATGACGGCATAGGATTTCCACAGGAAAATATTGCAAAAGCATTTGATTTATTTAGTGGTAAGCGCATATCTCCATCTCGAAACTCGTTTTATGGCGCAGGCATAGGGCTGTATTTATGCTCAGAGTATTGCCGTATTATGGGTTGGGATATTAATATTAAATCGCTTAAAAAGGGCACACAAATTAATATTACGATACCAGTGGTTGAAGTTGAAATAGAAAACGAGCTTGTTTTTTGTTCTGACGATGCCTTAGATATATCGTTAGATCAAGTTACACGCATGAACGTTTTAAAAGAGCTTAGATGCGTGCATGGCCTTGAAAGGCTAGGTCGTGTAGATTAACTTTGTAAAAGTACAGGGGTGTGACAAATTTGTCACACCCCTGTTTTTGCGTTAAAATAGTTTTTTAGCTTTCGTCAATTGTGGTAACAGCAACTGCAAAAGCCTCTTGGCTTGGTGTAGTTAGTTTTTCTTTCGGCGGGAAATTTGCATCGAAGGCATCTAGCTCGCTTTCGTCTGGTTCAAGTGCTGAACTAAAATAAATAATGCCCTCGCTGATATTATCAAGCGCACCTTCGTGCAAAGGCAAAGCTAAAATGCCAGTATAATAATTGTTATCAGGCAAAGCGATATTGTATTTTTTGCTACCGATAAAACCATAGGTTGCATAATGGTAGGGGAAACCACCTATTATAATTGCACTGTAACCAAGTTTTTTTGCCTCTGATATCGAATGGCTTATTAAAGCCCTACCTAGGCCTTTTCTATGCAATTTTGGTGATATACCAACAGGGCCAAAGGTTATGGTTGGTGTTTCAAAGCCGTTTTTGTCAATAATTTTAGATTTGCTATAAAAAATGCTGCCGACAATTTCGCCATCTAATTCTATAACAAAAGTTAGTTCTTTGATAAAATCAGGGTGCGTGCGTAGGCTGTGTGCAATTAAGTGTTCATTGCAACCTGGCACATATAAATTCCAAAAAGAGTCACGTAATTGTGCCTCTACTGCGGTATAATCCTGTGGTTGTTCTAACCTAATAATGTAGTTCATTGTTTGCTTCCTTTTTAATGTTAAATGTTGTTGCATTGGTTTTCAGTGTAATAGTAACCAGTGTTAAGTTCAAAGGCGTTTTCATTATGGCATAAATCTATTTGCCCTCTGCCAGATATTTTTAAATATCTGCCGTCAAACTTATCAATTCGGTTAGCAGCAAAAAAATCTTGCATGTCTTTGCTGATTTTTGCTATAACATCTGCATATCGTGGGTCGAAAATTGCGTTGATAGTTTCGTTTTTATCATTAATTAAATCATAAAATATTTCATGACCAGTTTCGTAGTTTTTAATGTATTTATATTCATTAGTTCTAATCATTTGTACTATTGCATATTCATCACAAATAAAAATTCTATCGTTATTTTTACTTGTATCGCCAGTTAGATTTTTATAAAAACTTACACCTGATTGGTAATTTTCAGGTTGGTATTTTATATTGGCTATTTCTAAAATAGTGGCAAAAATATCTATATGAGATTGTAAAGCATGTTCAACCTTATTAGTTTGTGCGATAAAAGGCGCTTTTATGATAAATGGTATTTTGACGGATTCATCGTACATATTTGGTGGATAGGTGCCGTTACCTTTGCCCCAAACACCGTGATGCCCCATGTTCATGCCGTTATCTCCACTAAAAATAATAACAGTGTCATCATAAGTACCGAGTTCTTTTAATTTATTTATAACTCTGCCAATGTTTGCATCAAGTGCGGTTATAGCAGCAAAATAACCACGTAAATTCGCAAGCCTTTTTTCGTTATTTTTGGGTGCTGGCGCACTATAATTTTGGTTTTTGTGTATTGGCAAATTTGGCACAGAGTCAAACTGACAATCTCTGTATAAATCTATATATTCTTTTGGGTGCTGGTCTTCCTCCCAAGGGGTGTGGGGTGCTGTAAAATGTAGGCTTATATAATATGGATTTTCTCCAGCGGAATATTCATCAATAAAATCAAGAGCTTTATCTGTTAAAGTATCAGTTAGATAATTACCCTCGTTTGAAAAAAACTTTCCGTTTTCGTAAATTTCATGCTGAAAATAACTACCGCCACCGGTGGGTATGGTAAACCATTTATCAAAGCCTTTTTTCTTGTCGGCATTATTACCTAGATGCCATTTGCCACTCAAAGCGCATTTATAACCGTTTTCGGCTAAGTGTTCGATGTATGTTTTTTGCCCATCTAAATATTCTATTGGCTTATCAGGAGTAATAAAATGCTCGTGTCCAGCCATTTCAGGGTAGGCGGTGGTATCTATACTGCCTTTTTTTAGCCAGTCATGTATACCGTGTGCAGATGGCATACGCCCTGTTACTATGCTTGCCCTAGCAGGTGAGCATACAGGGCTTGCACAAAAAAAGTTGTCGTAGCGCACACCATCATGTGCAAGTTTATTTAAGTTTGGTGTAATAATATCGTTATTACCTGCACAGTTCATAGCCCATGCGCCTTGGTCATCTGTTAGAATAAAAATTATATTTGGTTTTTTGCTCATAACGATTTTTCCTTTCGGTTTCGACAATTTTTAGTCGATTTTTAGCTAACTAAATTATATACCTTGGTATTATAAATGTCAATTTATAACAAAAAGGTAAATAGTTAAATATAAAGTAATAACTAACAAATACATATAAAAAGCGCCCCTAATCGGGGCGCTTTAAGTTTAATATTAAGTTTTAATTATTTACCCATATCTAAAGTTTTAGTTATCATAGATTTAACAACAGAAAGCGCAGTTAAGTTGGCCTCATAAGCGGTACTTGCTGCCATAAGGTCTATCATTTCCTCGGTTGTATCTACATTAGGGTAAGCAACATAACCCTGTTCATCTGCAAGGGGGTGGTCAGGGTCATAGACCATTTTAAAATCTCTCTCACTCTCAATAACTTCAGAAATTTCAACACCACCAGTTACATTATCAAGTGTTTCAGAAAAAGTTAAAGGACGTTCTTCAAAAACAACTTGTTTTCTTTGGTATTCTTCGACATCTTCAGATAAAGCTGTGGAGCAATAAGCAATATATTGTGAGATAACATCTGTTCTGTATCGCTGTGCAGTTAGTGCAGAACCAACGATATCAAGTGAAGATAAATATGTAGCCATAAAATTATACCTCCTTAAATATTGCTATTTAAAACAGTTTTGATGTTTGTAAATTGCCCAGAGGCTTTATCAATAAGCATTGAATATTGAGTGTAAGCTTTATATAGGCCAATATTTTCAATTTCAAGGTTTACATTGTTGCCGTCAGGTCTTGTGCTGGTGGATTCATCAGTGTGGATTTCAGCGTGTATTGAGTTGCCCGCCTCACCACTCATAGCAGTTGCTAAAGCATCTTCAAAAACCACTAGGCTTTGTGATTTATAGCCAGGTGTTTCAATGTTTGCAATATTTTGGGTATGAATTTGCTGTTGGGTCCAAGATAGGCGTAAACCAGCTTCTATGGATTTAAACGATGATGTGTTAAATAACATATTAAGCTCCTTTTAAACAAAAAGTTTACTGCTTATTATTTTCCGCCTGAACGCAAATCTTTATCGGCTTTTGCAAAAGAGTTACGTAAATCGTTAACCATTTTAATAACAGCAGGTATCTCTCCAACTTCTTTTTTTGCATTTGCTTGTAGAGTTACGTGTATAAAATAATCATACAATGCGTTTAAATCTTTTGACATTTCAACATTATCGTTCAGGGTATTCTGTAAGTAGTATAACATCTTTTGTGATTTTTGTAAATGCTTATTTGCTTCAGCAATATTTTTTTCTTCTATTGCCTTTTGTGAAAGCCCAAGTTCTTTAATTATACCATCATAATGTGCTACTAGCATATCACCAGAGGTCATTGTCATTATTGATTGTTGTTTATACTCTTGGTACGGATTTCCAACCATATTTTACCTCCTTTATTTAGTAGCCAGTGCCAAATTGCTGTTAAAGGGAGTTCATTTGAGAGCTATATTGTGAAAGCACAGCTTCCATAGCGTTAAATTGGTTCCAATAACGAGTGCTTTCAAGTTCGTAGCGGTTATTTAAAGTTTCTATCATAGCTTCAATACTTGTAAGTTGGCGTGTTAGCTCGTTGTTTGTTTCGGTAGCCATTCCATCAACACCAGCTAAAGAAACAAGCGAACCAGGGTTTGCAGAGCTTGTGTTTGCAACGTTTTCTACTATATCAGTTATTTGTCTTGATAAACCGTTGTTTACGCTTGTAAATAATTCTTCAACGGCAGATGCATCAGT
>CAYJJL010000043.1:0-11814 GCA_964370455.1 uncultured Faecalibacterium sp. | reverse complement strand
AAATCCATCTTTCTGGATAATGGCCGTCAGTGGGGTTTTGTTTTGAGTTAAATTCATCAAGTAATTAGCCGCCGATAAAAGGTCTGTAAACTCGGTTTTCTACAAGTTCTATCATAAAAACTCCTTTAGTAAAAGTGATAAGTTCAATAGGTGGTAATAGAAAGCTCAATATTATTATACTTTTTTACATTATATAACAAGCAATATAGTAAAAGCAATAGTATAATTGTAATATATTTTTGGTAAAAATGTGTGAAAATAAGATACACGCAGATAAAATTAAAAAGCTAAGTGTTATAATAACACCAGCGCAATTATATAAAAATAAAAATATATCGACATGTTTTTGTGATAAAGGATGATTATATTATGGATAAAGATATAATAAAAAGTGAAATACAAAATGGCAAAACTGTATTAGGTATTGAGCTTGGCTCAACACGTATTAAAGCTGTTTTGATAGATGGCACTCATGCGCCTATAGCAAGTGGGGAATATGAGTGGGAGAACAAGCTTGAAGATGGCTATTGGACATATAACCTTGATGAAGTTTGGCTTGGGATACAAAAAAGCTATGCTATGCTTGTAAAAAATGTAGTGCAAAAATACGACGTAAATTTAAAAACTTTTGCTGCGATAGGTTTTTCAGCAATGATGCATGGTTATTTAGTTTTTGATAAAAAAGGTGCATTGCTTACGCCGTTTCGCACTTGGCGCAACACAAACGCAACAAAAGCAGGGGAGATTTTAAGCGATTTGTTTGAGTTTAATGTGCCAATACGTTGGAGCATTTCACACTTATACCAAGCGATTTTAAATAAAGAGGCGCACGTTGCAAAAATAGCAAAACTAACAACGTTATCAGGTTATGTACATACGATGCTAACAGGCCAAAATGTGTTAGGCGTTGGTGATGCTTCTGGCATGTTTCCTATTGATAACAATACTTGCAATTATGACGCACAGATGATTAGAAAATTTGATAAGCTAGTTTCACCATTAGGTTTTGAGTGGAAAATAAGCGAGGTTTTGCCCAAAGTACTTTGTGCAGGGCAGTTTGCTGGCACACTGACAAACGATGGCGCAAAACTAATTGACCCAACAGGTGAGTTGCAAGCAGGTATACCTTTATGCCCACCAGAGGGTGATGCTGGTACTGGGATGGTAGCGACATATAGCGTAGCAAAGCGCACAGGCAATGTTTCGGCGGGTACATCAATTTTTTCAATGTTAGTGTTAGAGCAAAAACTTGCAAAAGTGTACCCAGAAATTGATATTGTTACAACACCAACAGGTGCACCTGTGGCTATGGTGCATTGCAATAATTGCACATCAGATATAAATGCGTGGGTAGAGCTATTGCGCCAAACATTAGAAGCTTTTGGCCATAATACAGACGCAAACACCTTGTATACAACGCTATATAAAAAAGCACTAGAGGGAGATAGTGACTGTGGTGGTTTACTTGCATATAATTATGTTTCAGGTGAGCCTATTACAGGGGTAAACACTGGCGTGCCACTGTTTTTACGCAGTGCAACGGCTAATTTTAATTTGCCTAACTTTATGCGCACACATTTGCTTTCATCACTTGCTACTTTAAAAATCGGTATGGATATTTTAACCGAGCAAGAAAACGTATCTATAGAAAAACTTTTAGGGCATGGCGGATTATTTAAAACCAAAGGCGTTGGGCAAGCTTTAATGGCAGCGGTAACTAATACGCCAGTGGCAGTTATGCAAACAGCAGGTGAGGGCGGTGCGTGGGGCATAGCGTTACTTGCGGCATATATATCAAATAAAACACAAAATGAGTGTTTGGATGATTATTTAAATAATAAAGTTTTTTCGGAATATAAAAGCGAGGTTTGCACACCACAAATTGAGGATATACAAGGCTTTGAGCGTTTTTTAGAAAATTATAAAAAAGGCCTTGTTGTGGAAAAAGTTGCAGAGGAATGCTTTGCAACTTAAACAATAGTTGACGTTTTTATATGAAATATGTTATAATAACAATAAGCCGTAGAGAGGCATGGGTAACGCCTTAATCCAAATATCTCATTTGCGGGATAAAGAATGGTATTACCATTCTTTTTTTTTAGTTTTTTGTAGGTATACGGAGGTATACAAAGGTGCATACTGAAAAACCAATTGCCTTAGAAAATCAAATAGATAAAATGAAACAATATGTAAGTTTTCCAAAAAGAACACGCATGCGCAATTTTTTAAAGCGTCTAGGGAATTTTACAACCATCACATATGGTAAATATATTATATCGTTAGCATGTGCTTTAAAGTGTAAACCAACGCAAGATTTATTATATCAAGTATATGATTTTGATGTTGAATTGAGAGGCTTGCTATTTAAATATTGCAACAGGGCAGAGGTGCAGTTTAAAAGCCATGTTTCAAATGCACTTACATTAAAAACAAACGATGTAACATTTTATTTAAATGTATATGATAATAATATATACGCACCATCAAAAGGTGAAAAAGATAAAAATACACGATATAAAAACAAAAAATATTTTGAAAAAGCATCTAGAAAAATTGTAGCAGAAGAAAGAGATATGAGAAACAAGGTTTTTAAACATCCAGAATTTGCTGATTATAGAAAAGGCGGAGCATTATATAGGCAAAAAATACCAGCTTGGGCCTATTTTAGTAAAATTGATTTTGGTAGTTTTGTAACTATTTATTCTTACTTAAACTTATCGTTGCAAAAAAGCGTTTTAGCATATGGATACTCTGGCAAAAGATACGATAAAAATATTACAAAAAATGTTGATTCATGGTTAAATGCTATCAGAAATTTGAGAAATATCTGCGCGCATAACGCAAAGATAGTAGGCATGAAATCTACTGAAATTGCAATTGATAAAAATGATAATTATAATATATTAAACTCAAGGGAAGGATTATTTGCTAAATTGTATGCGCTTAAAAAAATACTAAACAGAGAAGATGCGCATAAACTCAAAATAGATTTACAAAAACTAATTAAAAATACAAGATTTGATGTTTATAAAATGCGTATTTTACCAAAAGATTGGGAAACAAGATATGACGCAATTGAGTATTTGTAATTGAAAAATAAAAAACAGCAGTAAAAAACCTAAAGTTATGGCTAAACACTAACTTTAGGTTTTTTAATTTTGTTAAAATGCCATGCGTTCCCAGCCTTTGCCATTAATTGGCTCTATGCCTAGCATTTCACGGCCTAGGTTAACATAATACTTATAATTTTCCAGCGATACACCGTTTGGTATGCGGTGGTCAAGTGCAAAAATTGTGCCGCCACCTAATGTATGCTCGCAAATTTTATACTCAAGCTCTTTGCGTATATCTTCTTTTGTGCCACGTAAAGCATGTTTATCTATACCACCTTTTACATGAAACTGCTTGCCGTATTGCTTGCGCAGTTGCACTATATCCATGCCTGCAGCTGGCTCACATGGATAAAAACATGTTATGCCTGAGTTTTCGAGGAAGGTATCTATAATTGCATTTATATTACCATCACTATCTTGTGAAAATATCTTTGCACCAGCTGATTTTGCAGCTTGCCACACAGCATTATAATATGGGTTCATAAACTGCCTAACTTGGTTTGGGCCAAATAATGGGCCAGATTTACCAGCCATATCCTCATGTATTGAAACACAATCGATAGGCACAATTTCAGCAATACGTTCTATAACTTGCAAGTTCATTTCGAGTATAGTTTTTAAAATATCTTCTAAAAGTTCGGGTTCTTCGTAGCAGGCTATACAAAGGTTTTCCTCGCCCATTAATTCGCGCAATTCATCAAATGCACCAGGAACAAATACCATAGTTAAATAGCCTTTTTCCCACAAAGTGCGCTGTGTTTTTAGCCATTCTTTATCAATGCGCTCTTCTTTAAAGGCGTACCAATGTTTTATTTTTAGCCAGTCTTCCATAGTTTCAACAGGGTTATCCAGTGGCAATGGTATAGTTGCACTTGCTTTAACAAGCTTCATAGTGCGCCCCATTTTATCTATGCTCAAAGTATAATCAGGCGTATCCTCAAGCACTTTTTCTTCAATGCCTGAAATAGCGCTAAAGTTGCCAAGGTTTTGTGTTTTTAACACATAGTCCCAATCAAAAGCAATCATGTTTATTTCGTCCTTGTTTGCGCCTTGTTTGCGCCACTCGTTATCTAACCCTACCAAAGGGCCAAATAGTTCGCAAAACATCTCTCTGCCAGTAAATTCAAAGTTGCAATGTGCTATGTATCTATCTCTATGCCAAATCATGATAAGCCTCCAAAGTTTTATTTTTAATAATACTAGCAAAAAAGTTGTTGCAAAACAATGTCAAAAAGTGTATTATATGGATAATAGTCCGCAAAAATATAAAATTGGAGTTAGTTTTATGCTTAATTTACCAGTGCAGTTAAATTATTTTATTAAACGCCAAAGCGATAAATATTATAACATACCCTTGCGCACCATTAAAGACCATGAGCTTGTGTTTATTTTGCAAGGCACTGGTTTATTGAAATTGAGGGTAAATTTCACAGGGTAAAACAAAACGAAATTTACTATTTTACGCCAAATTTAAAGCATAAACTATGGGTGGAAGCCCCACCTTTTATGAAGTTTTATGCTTTGCATTTTACCTTGCCAAACACAAAAGAAAAACTAAGTTTTGCAAATGTTTTTACAGCGCAAAACCCTCAAAAAGTACGTTTGCTTTTGCAAGAGCTTGAACAAGTACACACAGCTAAAAATTATTTGTACGAGTGGAAAGAAAACATATTACTTGAAAATATTTTGCTTGAGCTACATGCACAAAGCTCCGAAACTGCAAGCCCTGCGGAAATTGTGCGTATACAAAAAGTGCTTGATTTTATACACGCACAACCTTACGATAGTTTTAACATAGAACAACTTGCACATTTAGCTAAAATGAAACGCTCGGCATTTATGCTTGCTTTTCGCGCGGTAACTGGTAACTCGCCTATAAATTACTCGTTAAATTTAAAAATTAACCATGCACAAAATCTACTAACAGAAACACAATTGCCGATTTTGCAAATAGCCAAAACTTGCGGTTTTGACGATGCATTGTATTTTAGCAGAACATTCAAAAAAAGGCTTGGTGTAAGCCCTAAAGCATATAGGGCTAAAATACACACAAACCTTTAATATTAATTTTATAATGTTTTTTGCCAAGTTACATATTTTGATTGTTTAACTATGCACTCCTTAAAATAATTACCTGTAATTTTATTTTCCATAATAAGTGCGCCTATTACTGGTATGTTTTTTGCATTTATGCGTTCAGCTAGCGCATATGTCAGCAATGTGCCTGCGCCTAAATGCTTTTTTTCAACACCCATATAAAGGTTTATTAACCTTTTTGGGTGTTTTTTTATTGTTAAAATCTTAATAAGTTTTAATGGTGTAATTGTGCCTTTTAGCAACATGCCATAATCTGGCACGGCTATTGTAAAAGCCACTATGTTGTTGTTTTCATCGTATGCAAAAAGTATGTAATCTTTATTTACAACTTTAAACATATCACCAAAAAGTGCAAAAAATTCCGCCTTGCTTATATCATGGAAAAACGGGAACTTATTGTATCTGCTTGAAAAAAGCTCAAATAAACGCTCTAAAATTTCATCTGCATTTTTGCCGTGTAAATCTTCAATTTTATAGTTTTTGCCATGCTTTGCAAGGCGTGTTTTTATATGCGCTATCTCAGCTGAAATATCTTTGGCACAGTTTAAATCCATAAAATTTGAAACATAGCTGTTTTTTATGTTATATCCACTTTGCTCATATAAATTTGCATAGTAAGCTTTGTTTATTGGCTCACCAGTATAGTTATCCTCAAAACCTGAAATTTTAGTGCGATAACCAAGCCAAAATGATGCATCAATGCCTGCAAAAAGTTCAGTAAAACCAAGTTGTTTATATGTTTTTTCTATCTGCTCAAAAAAGTATTTACTATAATAAACGTCGTTAACACTTTCAAAAAAACCTATGCTTGCAGTTTTGCCTTGCGCTGTTTTATTAACAGTTACTACGCACCTACAAAGCACTTTATCATTTGCTAAAAGCATATATGCAGTTATGTCAAAGTGATGTGAAAGTGTATGTGTGGCGTTTAATAAATCACGTTCTAGAGTTATATCTTGTGGGCGTTTATTTTTGGCATATAGCAACTTAGGCAAAGTTAAAAATTTGGCTACTTGTTTTTTATCCAGTGGGTTTATTTTTTGAAAAATTAAGTGTTCATATTTTATTTTCAATAATTTTCACCTCGCCCGTTGTGCCGTTAAGCTCTAAAATATCGCCAGTTTTTACAAGCCGTGTTATATCACTCAAAGCCACTACAGCTGGTTTTTTTAGCTCTCTAGTTATTATAGATGTATGCGATAACAGCGAGCCACGCTCTGCAATAACACCAGCTGATTGCTCTATAAAAAATACCCAACCAGGGTCTGTTGAAGTCGTAACTAATATTTTGCCTTTGGTGTCAATTTCTGCACTTAGTTTTTCAACAACTATTGTCTGTGCTGTTACAACACCGCTGGAAACAGGCACGCCTTGCAAGGTGTTTTTGCCTTGAGGCGTTTGCACGTTGTTTATATTCTGCGGTGTTTTATCAAATATTTCACCAGCAAAAATTAATCTATCATAAGTGGGTAGTGCCTTGTGCATGGTTAACCTTGCTTTGCGTTTTTCTATACGTTGTTTAATGTTTTCATCTGTTGTATTTTGCCCTTGTATAATTTGTTCTATCTCTGCATAACGCAAGTAAAAAACATCTCTTGCTTCGCATATAATTTCATCTTGTGCAAGCTCGCTACCTATACGCAAAAATATTTCACGTACAAGCCCAAATAATCGCCCTCTATTTAACCGTGAAACTTCTCTACCCTCTATGCCAAGTTTTGCTTTTTTTTCAAAAAAGCTCGGCTTTATATCTGTTTTTGAGTTTGCACTTTCATTTAAAAGCTTTGCGCTTTTGTGCACTGTAAAATCAGTGTTTTGTAGTATTTCATCTAAAAGTTCTGGGTTTGTGCGTGGGGTTTTACTTTCTAGTTTCAGTTCTTCAATGTATCTATCGCCGTATAGGTGTATATAATTTTTCTTTAGCTTTTCAACGCTTTGAGCATCGTTTAAAGTTTGTGCTAAGTTAATTTCTCGCAAAAGTTTTATAGGGCGCATACTTTCTATGCTATCTATACCACTAACAAGCTTTTTTTCGTACTTTTTTGCAAGTGCCATAAATATAAAAGCGTATAAATCATTAAATAAAGTTATGCCCCATTTTTGTTCGAAATCAACTTTTATTTCTTTGTATAGTGCTAAAACATCCTGTAAAGTGCCAACGTTAATTTTAGCTCGGTATTGTTCAATTACACTTTTAAAATGCACATCTAATGCATCCATTTGCTTTTGCGTTTTTGCTAGTATAAAAATAAATTTTATACCAAGTGTTAGTTTATCAAAAAAACTTCTGTGTGTATGTTCACGCTCAACGTTATTTATGCCTATCATTTCTTCCCAAATTGTTAGCAACTTTTTTGAAAAAGGCAAACATTCCAAAAGTGCGTACCAATTTCCAGCTTGATAATACATACGGCTATTATTTTCCGCCACCATTTGTTTAAATAACGGTGCAAACTCCACCATTTGTTTTTTTGTTAAAATTTCTCCTAAAGCGTTTTCATAAGCTGATGCATAAACTGTTTTTACAAAATCAGCCGTTAATGGGCATACCACATCTGGATAGTTTTCAATAATATTGCTGTTATCCAAAACAGTTAGTTTTTGCATATTAAGTGCAGTAATGGGTCTAGCCTGTAGGCAAAAAATATCATCACCCTTTATGGCAAATTCTATATCCATTGGTTTTGCATAGAGTTTTTCTATCTTTTGCGCCATTTTGAACAAGGCTTCGAGTTGTTCTTTTTTTAATAAAGGCGAATTTGCGCTTGTTTCGTAATAACCTTTGTTATTGTGTTTGTTTTTGTAATAACTAGTTGTTGGTGTTTCTTTGTTAACAACACCTTCTCCAAGACCACATCCTTTATTTATAACAATTTCGTTTAATAGCCCATGTGGGTTTGATGTAAATATAACACCTGAAAAATCAGATTCTATCATCTCTTGTAAAATAACTGACATTTCACCTGTTTGCATGTTGCTTGCTGAGTCAAAAACAGCCTTTACAGCCGATATTCTTTCGCTGGGTTTTACATTTAAAAATGATGAAAATGCACCAGCAAAAGATTTTTCTGCGCCATCTTCTAGCGAAAATGAGCTGCGGATTGCTATGTTTTTGCCAGTTTGAAAATCAGCTACTTTTTGTGCTAAATTTTGCGTGTTCGCGTTTACCACTATAAAGGCTGGCACAGGTAAATTGGCTTTTTGCAATTTTATGAGATTTTCTGCTTTCATGTTATGCTCTCAATCAAAATTATATTGAAACAAATAAAATATCAACCTTGGTAACAAGTTTTTCGTAAATTTCAGGGTTGTTTTTAAAACGTGTAAACCATACTGTCATTACTATTACGTTTATTATTAACGCAGCAACAGCAATAAAACTTAAATTCCAAACTAAAACAATATTTGTTGCTATATCAACAAGCGTTAATATCATAACAAAATTTGTCGCTTTTTTATAACCAAATAATTTACTGTAAGTGACATACTCGGTTTCGTCTTTAGGTGCACGAATTTTGCGTGAAATCTCCCAAATCAACGCAGGGAAGTATAATGTGAAACACGCAAGCACTGTGTAAATGGAGAAAAAAGGCACATTGTATTTAATACATGTAAAAGTTATAACATAAATGTTCATTATAATTTGCACAGGGTTATGTGTAACCAATGCCATAGGCAAATTTTTTTGTATTTTGCTTTTTTGAAAAAACCACATAGCCATAAAATAACCATATGTAAATAGCAGTACAAAAAAGAATATATTGTTCATAAAAACAAAGTTTAATATAGCGACAATTGGGAACATTACATAAAGCACTGTTTTTAAATCGCTTTTTTTAACTCTGCCAGATGGTAAAGGCCTGTGTGCAAATAAACGGCAATCTAACTCGTAATCTTTAAAATCATCTGCAATACGTAGCCACATTAAAAATACAAATATAGTAAAACCGCCTACAAGCTCGCTAATGCCTAGCTCAAAACTTGTAACACCGCTATTTAGTAAAATTATAAAATATATCTCGCAAAAAACTATATATCCAAGCAGTAACCTTGGTAATAGTGGATACATCTCTTTAAAATAAATGCCAAGCCTTTTTAACATTGTATATCTCCTGTTATTAAATCAACTTTTCGCCTTTTTGTTTTAGTTTTCGCATAAATAGCAAGTAGTAAACTACGCAAAAACTTGTTTGTATAAATGTGCTAAGTGGTATACTTAAACCAAGGTGTAAAAGCGAACCAGGGAAAAACACGCTCATACCATACGCAAAAGGTACACGCAATAAAATTGCGCCTAATATGCCTTGAATCATAACAAAAGTAGTTTTGCCATAACCGTTAAAAAAGCCCATTAAGCAAAAAATAATTGGCACCTGCAAAGTATCAAAAGCGTATGCTTTTAGGTAAATTGCAGTTGCGTCAATAACAGCTGGGTCTTGCGTAAATAAAAGTGCTAAATACTCGCCCCCAAAGTAGGAAAGCACAGCCATTACAGCACCAAAAACAAAGGAATACGCTGTGCCTATGTAAAAGGCTCTGTGTGAGCGTTCAGCTTTATTTGCGCCTATGTTTTGTGCAACATACGCAGATATCGACTGCATAAATGCTATTGGTATAAGCATGATAAAACCGCATAATTTTTCAGATATGCCGACACCTGCGCTATATGTAACATTGTTATAGCTGTTAACAATAACAGTGATAATAACAAAAGATAAACCTGTTAAAAGCGATTGCATAGCAATAGGTGTGCCTAAAGTAACTATGCGCCAAACATATTTTTTGCAAACTGTAAAACCACCCCAAGGTACGTTATTGCCACGTATAATGTAAAGGCAAATTACTACGCTTAAACCTTGCGCTATTATTGTTGCAATGGCTGCACCAGTTGCGCCCATATCAAAAACTGCAACTAGTAACAAATCCAGTAAAATATTAGTAACACATGCAATTGCAACAGCAATTAACGGTGTTTTAGAATCCCCAAGGCCTCTAAAGATACTACCTAGCACGTTATATGCAAATATCATAGGTATGCCAAGGCTACAATAAAATAAATAATCCGCTGTTTGTGTAATAGCCTCAGTAGGCGCTTGTAGCCATGCCACGAGTTGTGAGTTGAGCGCAATAAATAAAACCGTACAAATTACAGAAATACCTGCAAAAAACACAACTGTATTTGATATAACTTGGCCTACTTGTTCTCTTTGGTTTTCGCCTATTTTTTGTGCTATTATAATAGTTGAGCCCATAGCAAGGCCTGTGCAAACACCTGTTAGCAGTTGCATAACTTGGCTACTAGTTGTAACAGCGGTTACATTTGCCACAGTACTAAATTGCCCTACTATAAGTAAATCGACTGCGCCATATAAAGTTTGTAAAAAAAGTGTGAGCATAATTGGCACTGTAAATTTTAATAGTGATTTTTGCACACTGCCTGTTGTCAATGTATTTTGTTGCATTATTTTCCCTCTTATTTATAATCTTTTAACTTGCCTATAACAGTATACTAGCTAATAAAAAATAAAGCAACACAAAGTTAACATAAAAGCGCCTTGTTACAGCATAAAATTACCACAGGGGGTGTTTTATATGCATTTACATTCATTGCCAGAACATAGCTTTCGCTTGCGTACACGCTTGCTTTCAGGTGGCATTATAATCATGTGTTTTTGTGCTTTAGTAATACGTTTATATGTTTTGATGATAGCGCAAAGTGATTTTTTAGCTAGCAAAGCGGCAGGGCAACAACTGCGAGATACTGTTGTGCCTGCCGATAGAGGTGAAATTTTTAGCTCCGATGGGCAAATTTTAGCAACAAATGCTAGTTGCTGGACAATACGTGCCTCACCACGTGAAATACAAGAGGATAAAATAGAAATAGCTGCAAAAGGCGTTGCGGATATTTTAGAGCTAGATGAAACTGAAGTATTAGAACTTTTTAATATGCGTAGCTCTAACGATTGCCTTTTGCGACAGCGCATTGATAAAACGATGGCGGACGAACTGCGCAATTTTTGTGAGGATAACGACATTGACGGTATTTTGATAAACCAAGATACAAAACGATATTATCCAGAAGGTGAGTTTTTAGCCTCAGTTTTAGGTTTTACAAATGTAGATAATTTGGGCGTTTCTGGCATTGAGTTAGAGTATGACGAAATTTTGCAAGGTGAAAAAGGTTTAGTGCAAACTGCGGCAAACGCATGGGGATACACACTTGAGCAAAGCTACATAACTAGCTACCCCGCTGTGCAAGGTGATAGCCTCGTTTTAACTATTGATAGTAATATACAGCACTATTTAGAAAACGCACTTAATTATAGCGTTGCTGAACACAGCGTTGCAGCAAGGGCGGTTGGTATAGTGATGAATGTTAACACTGGTGCAATTTTAGCTATGGCAACCACACCAGCTTACGACCCAAACCAGCCACGTGTAATTTATGATGAAGCACAGCGCCTTGCACTAGAAGCTTTAGAGGGTGAAGAATTAAGCGAGGCACGTATGCTTGCACAGCAAACACAATGGCGCAATAAAGCGGTTAGTGATTTATACGAGCCTGGCAGTGTGTTTAAACTGGTTACAGCGGCGGCGGCTTTGG
>CAYJJL010000042.1:0-11957 GCA_964370455.1 uncultured Faecalibacterium sp. | reverse complement strand
TGGATGAATACGATAGAGCCTCTCAGTTTACACCAGAACTTGTTGAAACAATGGAAAATATTATACTAGCGCAACATGTTTTATTAATAACATATGCAAATATTGACGAGCAAACGGCAAATAACTTCCAGAATCTTTCTGAGGCTGAGCGTGCTCTTATAATTGAGGAACGTTTAAAAAATGATAAATAAAATTTATACTGCGATAATACGTGTACTATGCTATTTTTTAAAAGTAAACCTATTTAAAATTTATGACGTTACTCTGTAAGTGTAGATAGATTAATATTTTCAATAGATTATGGCGATTACACTGATCTTATGGAAGATTTGGGCGATTTTACACCAGAAGAAATCGCTGAGGATATAACACTAACTGAGTGTTATCATGTTTCTGAATACTTTAAAAACGCTAGTTTATATAAAGCTTATAAAGATATAGATACACAAAAAGCACAAAATTATTACGATCAGCTGGATTTTCATCGTGAAAACGCAGGGTTATTCTCCTACGCTACGGATGACATAGATGCAGTACTAGAAATATAAACACACAAATAAAGCAAAGGCACAACCTAATTTAAAACTAGGTTGTGCCTTTACTTTTATCAATTTTGTTTATTTACTTAACTGGTTAAATTAGCTCTTTCACCATTTCGTATTGCTTTGCTTGTTCTTTAAAACCTAAATTTAAAAACAAATTAATAACTAGCTCATATCTCATATCAATATTACGTGCTGAAACTACTTGAAATTTCATTATCAAAAATTTAATTATATGCTCTAAACTATCAAGTTTTGTATAACCTATTTGCGCAATATCACCTTTTTTTGAGTACACACAAAATGCTGTAATCTCGCCATTTTCAGCATAAATGGCCGTGCTATATTCCGCCTTTTAACCGCTTAAAACATCTGTGTTATATTCAAATTCAAACGGGAACCCCTTGCATTTTTTTTCTTTAGTATAATCAAAATGCGCATATTCAAACTCTTTGATATTTTCAATTTTAAAAACTAGTTTTTGTGCTTGTTCCGCCTTGTATTTAAGCACTATAAAGTCACGCTCAAACTCAAAACCTTTTTTATTGTATTTTGTTATTGCATCATTATTTTGTTGCAAAACTTGTAAATAATAATGCGTTATACCTCTACTTAACAACTGCTTTTCAACCTGTTTAAATAGCTCGCTAAAAACACCTTTTCCCCTGTGTTGTGGTAGTATAGCAGTAGCTATATCAAACACTGAATTATTGCAATTATACATGCTGTGTGCATTAATTATAAAACCTACAAGCTCATCCTCATAAAAAGCACCATATGAAAACTCATAGTCCACCGCACTAATTTTAAAAAGATACGTTAAATATTTTTCGTCAAAATTAATTTCCATAGCATAATCTGCAAAAGCCAAATTAAAAGCTTCAACAATTTTGGGCATAGGCACGTTTACTAAATTTTTGTAGGTGTACATATCAATACTCCTTATTTTTCAGCGTAGATTTTCACAATATTAATCACAACTTCCATCGCTTTTTGCATACGCTCTATTGTTGTGCATTCAAATGTTCCGTGGAAGTTAAAACCACCTGTACCAAGGTTAGGGCAAGGCAAACCATCCCAGCTTAAACGTGCACCATCTGTACCACCACGCACAGGTGGTTCTTGCACTTTTAAACCTGCTTGTGTTATAGCTGTGCGTGCTGTTTCAACTAAATGGAAATGCTCTTTTATTTTTTCAAGCATGTTTAGATAGCTATCTTTAATAGTTAGTTCAATTGTGCCCTCGCCATATTTTTCGTTAAAAATATTCGCAATATGCTCCATGCTTTTTTTACGCAAATTATAATTTTCAAGGTCATGGTCACGTATTAAATATTCAAGTTCAGCCGTTACGCTATCGCCTTTCATATCGTGCAAATGATAAAAACCTTCTCTGCCTTCGGTATGTTCAGGCCTATCCACGCTAGGCAAACTATTATGAAACTCAAATGCTACGTTATTAGCGTTTACCATAATATTTTTTGCACTGCCAGGGTGCACGCCAAAACCTGTTATTTTAACAGTTGCCGATGCTGCATTAAAGTTATCATATTCTATCTCGCCAGCATCGCCACCGTCAACAGTATAGGCAAAATCTGCACCAAAACCTTTTATATCAAATAAATCTGCGCCTGAGCCAATTTCTTCATCAGGGGTAAAACCTATGCATATTTTACCATGTGGTATATCCTCACGTATTATCGTTTCAATAGCTGTCATAATTTCAGCAATGCCAGCTTTATCATCAGCGCCAAGCAAGGTTGTGCCGTCAGTTGTAATTAGCGTTTCGCCTTTCATCTCACGCAAAAATGCAAACTTTTCCACAGCCATAACTGCACCAGTAGCAGGCAAGGTTACGTCCTCACCGTTATAGTTTTCGTGCAATATTGGCTTTACGTTTTCACCACTTGCATCAGGGGCTGTATCCATATGCGCAACTAAGCCTAAAGCAGGTGCTTTTTCGTAGCCTTTGCTCGCTGGTAAACTTGCGTAAACATAGCAGTGTTCATCAACCCTTGCATCGCTCACACCCATATCCAGTAGCTCTTGCACCAATATTTTTGCAAGGTCAAATTCTCTTTGAGCAGATGGGCAAGCAGTTGAGTTTGGGTCTGAGGTTGTGTAAATTTGCACATACTTTAAAAAACGTTCTTGAACTTTCATATAAAACCAACTTTCTATTTTTTGAGTTAATATTTTAGTATTTACTCTGTTTTTCTTTCTTTTTAAATATAATTATACCCAAATATCTAAAAAGTAGCAAGATAGATATTGGAAGATTTCGCATTTTATGGTACAATAGTAACGTTTATGATATTTATATAATCTAATTTTTAGGTTAATGATTTTTTAGGAGGAATTTCCAATGGCAAATTCTCTATTTGCAGGCAAAACTTTAATGATAACTGGTGGCACAGGTAGCTTTGGCCACACTGTTTTAAAACATTTTTTAAAAAGTGATATAAAAGAAATACGCATTTTTTCTCGTGATGAAAAAAAACAAGATGATATGCGCCACCAACTACAAGCAGAAAACGCTGAATACGCACACAAAGTTAAATTTTATGTAGGCGATGTGCGCAACTTACAATCTGTTGAAGATGCTATGCCTGGTGTTGATTATATCTTCCATGCTGCGGCATTAAAACAAGTGCCAAGTTGCGAGTTTTTCCCTATGGAGGCTGTGCGCACAAATATAATTGGCACAGATAACGTTTTGCACGCTGCAATTGCAGCAAAAGTTAAAAACGTTGTTTGCCTTTCCACCGATAAAGCCGCCTACCCTATAAATGCTATGGGTATATCAAAAGCTATGATGGAACACGTAGTTACTGCAAACGCACGTGTTGCAGCTGAAACTGGCACAACAACTATTTGTTGCACACGTTATGGCAACGTTATGGCAAGCCGTGGCTCAGTTATACCACTATTTGTTGACCAAATACGTGCTGGCAAACCTATAACAATAACCGACCCTTCCATGACACGCTTTTTAATGAACCTTGATGAAGCTGTAGCACTTGTTATGTTTGCATTTGAACACGGCCGCCCTGGCGATTTATTTATACAAAAATCAGATGCCTCTACAATTGGCGACCTTGCAAAAGCTGTGCAAAGCATATTTGGCGATACAGGCACTAACATAATAGGCACACGCCACGGCGAAAAACTTTATGAAACACTAATGACTAAAGAAGAGCGTGTGCGCAGTGAGGATATGGGCGACTACTACCGAGTAGCGGCTGATAACCGTGACTTAAACTATGATAAATTTGTAGTTAAAGGCGAAGCTCAAACACAAGTTGATGATGAATACACCAGCCACAACACACGCCGCTTGAACGTTGAGGAAACAATTGCAAAAATTAAAACAACAGATTACATCCAAAACGAGATAAAAAACTGGGGCAAAAACTAATTAACGATAATACGGGGAGAAGTTCATGCTAGAAAAAAATTCGCCAATATTAATAACTGGTGCTAATGGTTTTGTTGGCAAAAACCTTGTACAAAACCTAAAATATCTAGGTTTTGAAAACCTACTTTGCTTTGATATAAACGATACCACTGAAACACTTTGCAATTACGCACAAAAAGCTAGTTTTGTTGTACACCTTGCAGGCGTTAACCGCCCAAAAGATACTACCGAATTTTATAGTGGCAACACAGGTTTAACAGAGCAATTATTAACAGCGTTACAAAATGCGCAAAATAAAGCACCTGTTTTAATAACAAGTAGCGTGCAAGCCGAGCTTGATAACGACTATGGCAAAAGCAAACTAGCTGCGGAGGACGTTATTTTTGAGCATGGCATAAAAAATGGATCCCCTGTTTATGTTTTTCGTCTACCTGGTGTTTTTGGCAAATGGTGCAAACCTAACTATAACAGCGTAGTTGCAACATTTTGCCACAACATAGCAAACGGCCTACCTATTGAGGTGCGTGATAGAGAATATACTTTCCCCTTAGTTTATATTGATGATGTTGTTGCTTGCATAATTGATGCTTTTGATGATAAAGTTATGCAAGATAAAAGCATGCGTCCTTTGTGCTATGTTAGCCCTGTACACACTGTAACTTTAGGTGAGCTTGCAGATACAATACAAAGTTTTGTGGATAGCCGTACAACACGTGCTACACCATATTTAGCCGAAAACTCTTTTGAGAAAAAGCTTTATAGCACATATCTAAGCTATTTACCTGAAAATAATTTTGCATACCCACTTGTTACGCATGCTGATAATAGAGGTAGTTTCACCGAAATTTTGCGCACTGACGAACGTGGACAAAGTAGCATAAATATTATTAAACCAGGCATAACCAAAGGCAACCACTGGCACAACACCAAAACCGAAAAATACCTAGTTGTTTCTGGCGAATGCACTACATGTTTGCGCAAAGTAGATAGTGATGAAGTTATAACATATGTAACAAGTGGCGCAAAAATGGAAGTTATAGACATACCACCAGGGTACACACACAACATAAAAAACACAGGTGAAACTGATGCGGCTGTTTTTATGTGGGTTAACGAATGTTTTGACCCAGACCGCCCAGATACACACTTTTTAGAAGTATAACAGGGAGATATCATGGCAAAATTAAAGCTTATGACAATAGTTGGCACAAGGCCAGAAATAATACGCCTTAGCGCAACTATTAAAAAATGTGACACTTACTTTGACCAAATTTTAGTACACACAGGCCAAAACTATGATTATAACCTAAACCAAGTTTTTTTTGATGATTTAGGTTTGCGTGCACCTGATTTTTACCTTGGCGCAGTGGGTGCAGATTTAGGCGAAACAATAGGCAATATTATTGCTAAAAGTTACGCTTTAATGGTTGAGCAAAAACCAGATGCCCTTTTAATTTTAGGCGATACAAACAGTTGCCTTAGCGCAATTGGTGCAAAACGTTTGCACATACCTATTTTTCACATGGAAGCTGGCAACAGATGTTTTGATGAATGTTTGCCAGAGGAAACAAACAGGCGTATTGTTGACCATATAGCAGATGTAAACTTATGCTACTCTGAGCATGCACGCCGTTACTTAAACAGCGAGGGCACAGCAAAAGAACGCACCTATGTTACAGGTAGCCCTATGGCTGAGGTTTTGCATGCAAATTTAGCAAGTATTGAAAAATCTGACATATTAAATAAATTAGGCTTAGAGGCTAAAAAATACATGTTACTTTCCGCCCACAGGGAGGAAAACATAGATACAGAGCAAAACTTTACTGATTTATTTAATAGTATAAACTACCTTGCAAAAACTTATGATATGCCTATTTTATACTCATGCCACCCACGCAGTAAAAAATATTTAGAAATGCGTGGTTTTGAGCTTGACAAGCGCATACATTTGCACGAGCCGTTAGGTTTTCACGATTACAACAATTTACAAATGAACGCTTTTTGCGTTATATCTGATTCTGGCACTTTGCCAGAAGAGAGCAGTTTTTTCACAAGTGTGGGCAAGCCTTTCCCCGCTGTTTGCATACGCACCTCAACCGAGCGACCAGAAGCCTTAGACAAAGGTTGTTTTATACTAGCTGGCATAGCTGGCGACGGCGTTGCACAAGCTGTTGAAACAGCAGTTACAATGGTAGAAAACGGTGATTTCGGCATACCTGTGCCAAATTACACCGAAGATGTTTCAGCAAAAGTTGTAAAACTAATACAAAGCTACACAGGCGTTGTAAATAAAATGGTATGGCGTAAAAATAGTTAGTTGTAATTAAAAATCATAAAACTGGAGGTTTCATGGCTAAAAAAATATTAATAGTAACACAGCATTTTTGGCCTGAAAACTTTCGTATTAACGATATTGTACAAGGTTTTTTAGATGAAGGTTTAATAGTTGATGTGCTTTGCGGTTTGCCAAACTACCCAAAAGGCGAATGGTTTGACGGCTACACATCAAAAGGCCCTATGTTGGAAACATACCACGGTGCAAATGTTTACCGTGTAAAAGAAATACCACGCAAAGGCAACACATCTATACGCATATTTTTAAATTACATCTCCTACCCTATCACTGCAAGTTTGGCACTAGGTAGGCTTTCAGGCGGTTACGATGCTATTTTATGCTATAATACAAGCCCTGTTTTAATGAGTTTCCCTGCTATATTAGCAAGCCGTAAATTTAAAGCACCTTTAACTAACTATGTACTTGATATTTGGCCAGAAAATTTATATTCAGTGCTAGATATAAAAAATAAATTTTTGCGAAATATTGCAAGCGCTGTTTCAGATTGGCACTATAAACGTGCTGATAAATTAATTGCAATGAGTAAAGGTTTAGAAAACCGCCTTTTAGAACGTGTAGGCAAAAATAACGCAAAAAAATGCTTATTAACGGAAAAACAATATACTGTTATACCTCAATACTGCGAAGATTTTTATGCTATACCCTCTTGCGATGAAACCTTAAAAGCCGAAAACAATGGCAAATTCACACTAATGTTTGCTGGTAATTTTTCCCCCGCGCAAAGTTTAGATACAGCCATTTTAGCAATGAAACATATAAAAGAAGTTTTGCGTGAAAAGTATAACAACTTGCCACCAATACAGTTATTATTAGTTGGCGATGGTATGAGTAAAACTGAGCTTGTGCAACTAGTGAACGAACATAATTTAAACGATATTGTGCGATTTTATGGTTCTGTTTCGCCAGAAAGTATACCAGCTTTAAGTGGTGCTGTTGATGCGTTGTTAGTTAGCCTTTCCGATAGCCCAGATTTAGGCCTAACTGTGCCTGCAAAACTTGCCTCGTGCATGGCAGCGGCAAAACCGCTTTTAGTTTCTATAAACGGCGAGGGTGCTATAAGCGCAAGTGCAAGCGGTGGTGCTTTTGTTAGCGAGGCTAAAAATGCCGAAAAACTTGCAGAAAACCTATGTAAACTTGCACTTTTGCCTTTAGCAGAACGTCAAAAAATGGGTAAATTAGCCTTTAACTATTATGAAACGAATTATAAAAGAGATAAACTGTTAAAAGAATTAATAGAGTTTATTTTTTAACAAATTTCAAAAATCAAAAGAGAGGTAGTTCAAAATTGAAAACCTTAGTGCTTATCCCCTGTTATAACGAAAAAGAAAACATAGAGCGTGTTGTTGCTCGCCTAACTGCAACCTGCCCAGAGGTAGATTATTTAATAATAAATGATTGCTCTACTGATAACACAGAAGAAATTTTACGTGAAAACCATTTTAACCACGTTACACTTTCTGTTAACCTTGGCATAGGTGGTGGCATACAAACAGGCTACCGCTACGCTAGAGAAAACGGTTATGACATAACAGTTCAAATGGATGGCGACGGCCAACACGACCCAACATATTTAATAAATGTAATACAGCCGATAGAAAAAGGCGAGCTTGATATGTGCATTGGTAGCCGTTTTATTAAAAAAGAGGGTTTTCAAAGTAGTGCTTTACGCCGTTTTGGTATAAATTTTCTTTCTATGCTTATACGAATACTCACTGGCAAACGTATATATGATGTAACAAGTGGGTTTCGTGCTACTGGCAAAAACATGACTAACTTTTTTGCTGATAATTACGCAGCTGATTACCCAGAGCCTGAGGCTATTTTATCAGCCTTACTCTCTGGCTATAAAGTTGGAGAAAGAGCTGTTATCATGGAAGAGCGTATGGGCGGTACTTCTAGCATACACAGCTTTAAAAGTGCATATTACATGGTAAAAGTTAGTTTATCGCTTTTGGTTAACTTTATTTCTATACCTCGTAAAAAGAAAGGCTGAAAAAATGACACCTATAACTCAATTTTTCTTTATACTAGCCGCTGTATTTTTACTAAGCTTTATTATTTGGCTTTTAAAGCGTGGCACATTAAGCGTAAAATATAGCCTTTTATGGCTCGCTTGTGGTGCAGCTTTGCTTTTTGTTGCTGTTTTTCCATACTTTATATATGTGCTACGTGATATTTTAGATATGGTAATGCCATCTAATGTTGTTTTTATGCTTGCTATAGGTTTTGTAATGCTAGTTGTGTTATCCTTAAGTGCTGGTGTTAGCGAGCTTGCGCATAAAACAAAACGCCAAACACAAAGCATAGCACTTTTAGAGATACGCATTAGAGAGCTAGAGGAAAAACTAGAAACACAAAATAAACAAGACACTATATAAAATAGGTTCACATAACACTTATTCACTTTAAATAAATGAGGTTTGTATGGATTTTAATACACTTGGCTTTTTAGGTTTTTTTGCTGTTTGTACTGTTTTATATTACATAATACCAAAAATTGCAAAACCCTATTTTTTATTAATTGCTAGTTACGCTTTTTATTGCTATAAGCCCGAAAACCGTGCTTTAGTTGCACTTTTAATAGGCGCTACAATAATAACATGGGCATGCGGTATTGCGCTTAATGTGCTTAAAGATGTTTGGGCAAGGCGTGGTGTTTTAGCTTTAAGCGTTGTTTCTTGCATAGGTATATTATTTTATTTTAAATATGCAAACTTTTTTAGTGAATTACTTGGCTTTTCCACGGCTGAAAGCTCAAACAGCATTGATTTAATTGCTCCACTGGGGCTTTCGTACTTTACCTTCCAAGCACTTGGCTATGCAATTGATTGCTACCGCAAAAAATACAAACCTATAAATAACGCTTTACATTATGCGTTATTTGTAAGTTTCTTCCCTAGCATATTTACAGGGCCAATAGAGCGTGCTGACCATATAATGCCTCAATTTTTAAAACCTGCAAAATTTGATTACAACAATGTTTCTGGCGGTGCGTTTCGCATGCTTTGGGGTTACTTCAAAAAAATGGTAATTGCTGATAACCTCGCAGTTTACGTTAGCGCGTTTTATGCTGGTACTGTTGAAACAAACGGCCCTACCCTAGCTGTTGCCGCTGCGCTTTTTAGCTTACAATTATATTTTGATTTTTCAGGCTGTTGTGATATGGTTATTGGCGGTGCACGCATGTTTGGCATTAAATTACTTGAAAACTTTAATAGCCCATTTCTCGCAACATCATACAGCGAGCTTTGGAAGCGCTGGCACAAAAGCTTAACAAACTGGTTTAGAGATTACGTATATTTCTCTTTAGGTGGTAGCCGCTGCAGTATGTTTCGCTGGGCTATTAACTTTATGCTTGTTTTTATTTTAAGTGGTTTATGGCACGGTGCAGCTTTAGGTTATTTATACTGGGGCATTTTATGCGGTGCTTTAGTGCTTGTTGAGCGCATACCAAAAAAATTGCAAGAACTAAGCAAAGGCAATACGCATAACGCACATAGTAAACACAGTGCTACACCTAAACATCTACACGAAAAACCACGCCACACAGTACATGTTCTGCACGATAGTGCACCTGCACCAGCAACACATGGCGAGGTAGAGTTTATAGATGCACAAAGCTTTTTTGCATTAGATGAACAACACGAAGCATTGCAAACAACAAACCATCATAAACACGAAAAACACGGCAAACACTCAAAACACCACGAGCCTATTTATACCTCAGTTGGGCATTTTATAGGTGTACATATTTTAAACTTTTTTAAACGTATTTTTGTTTTTGCAGAGTTTAGCCTTTGTTTTGTGCTTTTTGCCTCTGCACTTTATAAAACTGAAATCGCTTCACCTCTTACATATATTTTTACAGATTGGAACTCTACCTCTTTTGAAGTTGTTACAACAGCATTTGAAACACTTAATTTAACCGGTAACCTTGCATGGGTGCTGTTTTTAGGTGTTATACTCGTTTTTGTTATTGAAGCTTTTGGCGATGTTTCAACTTGGATACGCAACAGGTTTTTCTTATGGAGATGGGTGCTGTATTATGCTTTAAGCACTGCCATTTTATATTATGGCGTGTTTGGCAAATCAGCGTTTATCTACCAATTATATTAAGGGGGTAAAACATGATTGATATGCGTAAAATATGGCGTGTTTTACAGGTTATCCTTATACCTTTTAAGGCCGCTTTAATAATAATACCTTTAATAATTTTAATGGTTTATACCAACTACACCATAGATAGTAGCGGGCTTTACCTACTAGGTGATGAAATTAACAGAGCTATCGTTGAGCTTTTGCTCGCCGATGAAAACGTAACAAATTATGGTCAAATTGAGGAACGCAGTTTCCTATCGCTTTATAGTGCTATGTTGCCAGAGGAGCAAACACCAGAAATTTTAGCACTTGGTTCTTCACGCGTGTTACAATTGCGCAGTGATGTTTTTACAGATAGTTTTTACAACGCTGGCATGATGGGCGCTGACTATCGAGATGTAATGAACCAAATTTATACCTTCGATAAAGAAGGTAAATTACCTGAAACAGTTATTATAGGTATAGACCCTTGGTTTTTTAGAGGCGATGAAGAAGGGCTTGAAATGCGTGCAGATGAAGAACTTTACAACGAGTTTTTATCCGTAGCACTTGGCAAACAAACCGATTACGAGCCAGCTGTTGAAAGTGATGATTTTATAAAAGCAAACGAGCTTTTTCAACAATACAGTCCACTGTTTTTAGATGAAGCAAAAACACTTTATGATTACAACATAACAAGTGAAACATTATCAGCACTGTTTGAAGTTGCTTATTTTCAAGGAAATTTAAACTACCAAGCACGCACACAATCCGAAAACACCGAAAACGCTACTGATGGCGATGACATCCCATTTAAAGCTATATCTGATGCTGAAATGCAAAACGCTGAAATGGAAATTAAACTTGCTGATGGCTCTGTTTTTTATGCAGAAAGTTTCCGTAATGCAACAGAAGAGGAAATTTTAGCCCTTGCACTGGAGCAATCTGGAACATTTTTGCGCATGATAGGCTACACCGAGCTTGATACAACACAAACAGCCCTATTTGAGGAATTTGTAGAGTATTTAAAATCAAAGGACATTAACGTATACTTCTTTTTAGCACCATACCACCCCTTCACCTACGAATTTCAAAACACAATGAACATGGAACAAGTTTCAGGTTTTTTTGAGATTGAACCATATATACTCGATTATGCTCAAAGTGAAAATATACCCGTAATAGGTAGCTACGACCCTACTAAACTAGGCCTTGAGGGCACTGATTTTTTTGATGGCTTACATGTTAAACCAGAGGGCATTGCAAAATTTTTTGGCGGCATAAGTGAAAACGGAGAGGTATTAGCTGGTACAACGCCAACACCTGAACCAGAAACTACCGATGAATAAAACAAAAAATATACACGTATATACGCTAATGTTCACATATAGTACACCTGTTATTTTTTTAACTTTTAATTTTACAAAAATATGTCTTGACACACCTTTATTTTCGTGGTAAAATTTTATCAATATATCAATTACGTTGATGAGGAAAAAGCGGTTTTAACGTTTTTACAGTGAGTTATCGGTTGGTGTAAGATAACAAACTTAATTTCGCACAA
>CAYJJL010000041.1:0-11972 GCA_964370455.1 uncultured Faecalibacterium sp. | reverse complement strand
GCGACAAAGCAGCGCTTTCAAAATTAATTGAAACAGGCATTGCATATAAATAATTAACTTTAATAATAAATATAATATCTAGTGGGTGCTGTTGCACACTTAACTTCAATTATTAAAATACATAAATAAATTTTATATGTAAAGGATTTTGCATCTTTTGCATATGTAATTTTGTGAGAATTAAAAAAATTTATGTGTTTTTATAATGGATAGAAGTGGTGCGACAGCATTTTTTATGTTTAAAACACAGGTGTGGACATATTGTATACAATATTGATGTTTTTGTTGTTTAAAATATAGAAAATCATGTTTTCTGTTGTAAAATGAACTAGTTCATGTTATTATAAGCTTGAAAAGTGAAACGGTTCGTTTTTATACTGTTTCAAAATTTAATGGTAACTGATCTAAAATAAAGGAGTAAAACAATGAAAAAAATAACACGCAGAAATTTTTTAAAAGCATCTAGTTTTTCACTCGCTGTTGCAGGCCTTGCAGGTTGCGTACCAAGTTCAGGCGAAACTTCATCTACAAGCGATGTAGCTTCAACCGATCAACAATCCGAAAGCGGTAGCGAAGGTATTGTTGAAGTAAATTATTGGACTTGGTTTCCTAATCAAGATCAGTTAAGCGAAACAATAGCTGCATTTGAAGCAGAAAATTCTGATATAAAAATAAAAATGACGGTTATGGATAGTAAAACCTTCCAAGATAAAGCGCCACTTGCTTTAAGCACAGGCGAAGAAATTGATATTATTGGTGTACAACCATCTCCATTTGCTGCAACAGTAGAGGATTACTTAGTTGACCTTGAAGAATTTATGCCAACTGCTTTAGGTGATGATTGGAACATAAATTATAACCAAAACATTTTAGATAAAGGTAAAGAATTAACTAGTGGTTTGGCAAAATTTATTACTATTTTAAATAGTGGCTCAATGATTGGTTTTTATAATGTAAAATTACTAGAAGAACTAGGCAAAGAAGTGCCAACTACTATTGACGAATACGAAGATGTTGCAAATGCTTTATATGCAAAATATCCTGATAAATTAGCTGGTGTATTTGCCGGCTTAGAAGCGTGGCTTGTTGATGAAATGTTACTTACTGTACTTACACAAAATGGTGATTATTACAACCAATTTATCTATGATGGAGCTACATTGGATAGCCAAGAAATGGTAGATGCACTGGCTGGGTTTAAATCGTTTTTCGATAGAGGAATTTTCTCTATGGATATAATGGATTTAGATTATGCAAGCGCAACAGAAATGTTTACAAACGGCGATGCACTTGTTTATTACATGGGTAGCTGGGACGCAACTTTGCTTTCATCTGTTTTGCGTGATAAAAATGGCATAGCACTTGAAGATGTAGGTGCAATGGCTTTGCCAGTTGTATATGAAAACGGCCAACCTGCTGTACGTGCATATTTGGATTGTGGTGTTGGTATAGTTGAGTATTCAAGCAAAAAAGAAGCTGCGGCTAAATTTGTTCAGTATATTTCATCTGGTGATGGTGTTTCAATATTAGCTAAACAATTTGCTGGTACTCCTGGAGCACTAGAATTTGAAACTGATGAATCTATGTTAACATCTCCAGCGGCAAAAAATGGCTGGAATTTAATCGTTGATTTAATAGCAAACGCACCAGCAGATAGAAATAATAAATCATCTTATGCAGCAGCTGTTGCAGGGCCAACAATCCAAAATGTAATTAATGGTACAATGCAAGTAGAAGAAGCAGCTACACATATGCAAGAAGAATGGATAGCTGGTGGATACGAATAATTAAACAGTAAGTTGCTAGAAAATCGCCTTGAAGTATATGTGCTTTGAGGCGATTTTTAAAAAAAGAAATAGCTGTGTATAGTTACATAATTGTTTTGTTTGAGAGAGGAATACAAATGAATACGAAAAAATCTTCACTACAAATGCGTAATAATTTAGGTGGGCTTTTATTTTTATCACCTTTAATTATAGTCTTTTTTCTTGTTATGGGGTATAGTTTTTTCTTTTTAATTAGGTTTAGTTTTTATGAGATGAACATATCTTTTAAAGATATTGAGTTTGTTGGTTTTAATAATTATGCCTTGGTTTTGAGAGATACTCAATTTTGGCGCTCACTTTTAAATACATTTTTGCTAGCAAGTGCAAATATATTTTGTGGTTTAACGCTTGCATTTTTGGTGGCTGTTTTCTTGAATTTTAAAATTAAGGGTAAAAAATTTTTCCATGCTTTGTTTTTTATCCCCTCTATGCTACCTGTTGCGCTTATGGCGGCTGTGTTTAACTCAATGTTACAATATAAAGATGGAGAGATAAACATAATTTTAAGAACAATTGGTTTGGATTTCCTTGCTTTGCGCTGGCTTGCAGACCCTAACATTGCTATATTTTCAGTAATGTCTGTTTCGGTTTTTTTAATAGGCATACCAATTATGTATTATACAGCTGATTTAACAACAATCAGTAGTAGCGTATTAGAAGCTGCTACTATTGATGGTGCAAAAATGCACCATATTTTGTTTTTAATTTTATATCCGATGCTAAAAAATACTCACAAAACAATTGTTTTATCAATGCTTTTGGGTGGTTTTAGAGAAATGGCTCGCGTTTTTTTAATGACAGATGGTGGCCCTGGTGGCAGTACAGAAATTATGGGTACGTATATTTTTCGCTCGTTTAAATCAGCGGGTGCTAACATTGGCAAAGTGTGTGCAATAGCTGTACTGGTAACAATAATTTCATTTGCAATTGGGTTTATACAAATGCGTTTAAGAGGGGGCGTTGAAAAATAATGATTAAAAATAAACAAAAAGAAATTTCAACAGATTTTTTTAGCGTAAGCAAAGTTGAGCGCTTTATTATGTTTAGTTTTTTGGTGTTGTTAACACTTATCTGGAGTGTACCTATATATACAGTTATTAAAGATTCACTAAAAGTAAATGGTGTTGCAAATTTTTCATATGTATGGAACAACACAATAAATGGCGTGCCATTTTATAGGTATTTTATAAATTCTGGTTTTAATGCAATGGGTAGTAGTACGCTAGTAGTTTTAGTTGCCGCTTGTTCTGGATATGCTTTTTCAAAAATACCATTCACTGGTAGAAAATTGATTTTTAATGTTGTTTTGATGTTTATGGCTATATCTGCCCCAGTTTTAATAGTGCCGTTCTTTTTTATACTTAAAGAAACAGGGTTTTATAACTCAAATATAGGTATATTTATTTGTGAGGCTATCATAACAATACCCTTTGGCACACTTATGATGAAAAACTTTTTTGATGGATTACCAAAGGAATTAATGGATAGTGCAAATATTGATGGCGCAAATGTAATTCAAGTTTTTACAAGAATTTATTTGCCTTTAGCGCGCCCAGCGGTTATCAATCTTGGTGTTTTGCAAATAATGTGGTCATTGCAAGATTTTCTGTTTCCGCTTATGTTTTTAACATCAGACGAAAATTATACTGCTACAGTTGCTGTTAATACTTTTCAGGGGGCATATGGCATGTCACCGCAAGATTTAGGTAGATACAATGCAGCATTAATATTAATTGCTATACCTGCAATTGCAATATTTTTAATTGCTCAAAAATATATAATAAATGGTGTAACTTCAGGCTCAGTGAAAGAATAATGGTGTTATAATGAGAGAATTATGGTATGAAAAACCAGCAATAGATTTTATAAATGCAATGCCAATAGGCAACGGAAAGTTAGGTGGTATGGTTTATAATGGTGTTTCTGCGGAGAAAATTTCATTAAATAGTGATAGTTTATGGTCTGGGTATATGCAAAAAACTCAAAAATCAGTGCCTAAAGCAAATATTGAAAAAGTACGCAATTTAATTGAAAATAAAAATTTTATTGAAGCGGAAAAATTTGTTGAAGATAATATGCTTGGTTTTTTTAATGAGTCATACATGCCCATGGGAAATTTGAACTTAAACTTTGATTTTCACAACGAATATACAGATTATAAGCGCAATTTAAACTTAGAGGATGCAACGGTAAATGTAAAATATACAATTGATGGTGTTCACTATAAACGTAAGTTTTTTGCATCGCACCCTGATAACGCTATTTTTGTTAAACTATGTGCAGATGAAAATACTTTAAATTTTGATATTGCTTTAACTAGTTTGTTAAAGCATTCGGTAGAAGCAAAAGGGGACAGTGTGATTTTACGAGGAATTGCACCATCACATGTTGAACCAAATTATGTGGAATGTGAACAGCCTATTATTTATGACGAAAATAATCAAGGGATAATTTTTACTACTGTGGCACAAGTTTTAAAAACTGATGGTGAAGTAAAAAAGTGTGATGATGTTTTATCTGTTATTAATGCAAGCTTTTGTGTGCTGGCATTAGTAACTACAAACAATTTTGAAAAATATGATAAACCATTGTCAAAAAATCAAACAGATATCGATGAGCATTGTTTTGAGCAATTAAATAAAATTAATACTTATAGCTATGATGAATTACTTAAAAGGCATAAACAAGATTATCAAAATTTATACAAAAGGGTAGATATACAACTTGGCGAAAAGTCTTTGAATAATTTACCAACAGATAAACGCCTTAAAAATTTAAATGCTAACAAAAATGATAGTGATTTGTTTGCACTTTATTTTCAATATGGGCGATACTTACTTATAGCTAGCTCAAGGCAAGGCTCGCAACCAGCAAATTTACAAGGCATTTGGAGTGAGGAGTTGCGACCAGCATGGAGTAGTAATTACACAATAAATATTAATACACAAATGAATTATTGGCATGCCAATACAACTAATTTAAGTGAATGTGAACATGCATTGATAGATATGATTGAAGAACTTGTACAAACAGGAGCTACAACAGCTAAAGAGATTTTTGGTTGTAATGGTTTTGTTGCTAATCATAATGTTGATTTGTGGCGGCAAACTGCACCAGTTGGTGGCAAGCCTAAATTTGCTTATTGGCCAATGGGCGGTGTATGGCTTGCAACACACGCTTATGAGCAATTTGTTTATACAGGTAATGTTGATTATTTGAAAGAAAAAAGCTATGAAATAATAAAACAAGCTGCGTTGTTTTGCAGTGATTGGTTGTATTTAGATAGTGATGGTTTGTATTCAACTTGCCCTTCAACTACACCAGAAAATGTTTTTTACGATGAAAATAAAAGAATTTGTAGTATAAGTAAATCTTCTACGTTGGATATAGCTATAATACGCCATATTTTTGAAGCGTTTTTGGATGTAAGCGCTATACTTTGTGTTGATAAGCAATTATCTGAAAAAGTGAAAAACCAATTAAAAAAGCTGCCGAATTATAAAATAGGTTCAGACACTTGTTTGCAGGAATGGAGTGAAGATTTTGAAGAGGTTGAAAAAGGCCATAGGCATTTTTCACCACTTTATGGTTTATTTCCTGGCTATAGCATATTACAACAAAATGATAAAAAATTAATTGAGGCGTGTGATAATTTACTAACAAAGCGGCTTAACAATGGTGGTGGACATACTGGCTGGAGTTGTGCGTGGTTGATTGCACTTTATGCTCGTTTGAAAAATACTGAAAAAGCATATCATTACTTGCACCAGTTACTAGCAAAATCATCTTATCCAAATTTATTTGATTTACACCCACCATTGGGTGAAAATTTTGATGGAGAAAAAGAAGTTTTCCAAATTGATGGAAACTTTGGTGGTGTTGCAGCGATAAAAGAAATGTTGGTTTTTAATATACCTAACGTGCTACAACTTTTACCAGCAGTGCCAGATATTTGGGCAAGTGGATATGTTTCAGGTATTGTGCTTTACAATGGGCACAAAATTATGGTAAAATGGAACAATAATAAATTAAGTTACGCTAATTTAGTAGCAAATAGAAATGAAAATTTAAAGTTGCTAATTAATGACACTGTATTAGTATACGAAAATGATAAACTAATACAGTGTGAAAAAAGTGAGGATGCAATTATTATTCCGCTAAAAAACAAATGTATTTACACAATTAGACCGTAGAGGAGATATGTGGAATGAGTGCCACAATTAAAGATGTTGCAAGGCATGCTGGTGTTTCAGTAGGAACCGTTTCGAAATATATCAATGGTGGTTCGTTGAAGGAATACAATAGGCAAAAAATTGAAGACGCTATTGATGATCTTAAATTTAAACCAAACCAAATTGCTAAAGGTTTGCGCAATGCCAAAACATATACAGTGGTACTTATGCTTTCTTCGATAAATCATGTGTTTTTAGTAGATGTATTGAACGAACTTGAAAGTTATTTATCGTTTTATGGTTACAGTTTGATTATATGCGATTCACACGAGGACAAAGAATACGAACTTGCTAAAGTAAAAAAATTTGTAGAGCGTATGGTTGATGGCTTTATTTTAATGCCAGGTGAAAATTCGGAAATGACAGTAAGATATTTGTTATCAGAAAACATACCAGTTGTGTTATTTGATTCATTGGTTAAAGATATTAAAACTGATGCCGTAATTTTGGATAATGTTAAAGCAACCTACATGGCAACACAGCATTTGATTGAAAGCGGACACAATGATATAGGTATAATTATAGGTGGAGAAAATCACTATACTAGCAAACAGAGGCTAAAAGGTTATAAAAAAGCTTTGGACAATTTTAATATTCAAGTAAACGAAGATTTTATTGTGAATGGTAATTATAAATTAAACGGTGGCAAAAATGCATTTTTTAAACTATGCTCAAGTAAAAAAAAGCCAACAGCGATAATTATTACTAACTACGAGATGACATTTGGAGCTTTTTTAGTTATAAACGAGTTGCAAATAACAATACCAGATGATATATCTTTAGTGTGTTTTGATGTAGGTGAACTAGCAAGTATAACATCACCAAAATTTAGTGTGATATCACAGCCATTTAAAGTAATGGGAAAATCATTAGGAGAACTTTTATATAAACGCATGTCAGGTGATAATGAAAATTTTCCGATTATTATTGAAAATGCACCTTTATTTGAGCAAGGAGCAAGTGTTAAAAAATTAGATTAGTTGTATTAACTAGCAAAAATTAACCAGTAGTGAAAATATGATTTACTAAAAAGATTAGTTTTTGATTATTTTATAAGATATTACTTTTGTAATATCTTATTTTTTATATATTGGCGAATGCTTTTACAATTTATAGCATCTTACAAAAACTTAAAAGAAAGTTATTGCGTATTCACTATGGATTTGTAAGCATATATATGTTACAATTTAAACGTAGGACGTATGACATATACCTTGAAAGGTGATTTTGATGGAAAATAGTAATCAAAGTTTATATATTATGCAACCAGTGCGAGAGCTTTCAGTGGTAGAACGCATAATTGAACAAATACAAAACGCACTTGCTCATGGGCGCTTTAAACTAGGGGATAAGTTGCCCTCAGAGTTTGAGCTTATGGAAGAATTGCACGTTGGCAGAAACTCTCTGCGTGAGGCTATGCGTGTGCTGACAACATTAGGCATAGTTGAAGTACGCAGAGGGGATGGCACGTATTTTTGCAATGAGTTAAAACCATCTTTTGCAAACCATGTGGCATATAGGCTTTTATTAAAAGAAGCTACTGCTCTTGAAATAATAGAGTTTAGGCAAATGCTTGACGAAGATATTTTGACTTTAGCTGTACAAAAATGCACTGCTGATGATATAGCAAAGCTAAAAGCATATATTGATGAAATGCGAAAAGCCTTTAAAAGTGGTGATATAAGTAAGGCTGCAAAGCTTGATTATAGCTTTCATATGTTTTTGGCTGAATGCTCACGCAATAAATTTCTAATGCGAATTTTTTCAGAAATTTATGCAATTTTTGAAGGCTCTATCGAGCAAAATATGCGTACTGAAAAACTTTTTGCCTCAGCTGATAAACACCATGAAGAAATAGTGCAGTGCATTGAGTTTAAAAATGAAAACGGCGTTTCGCAGGCTATTAAAAATAGTTTAGAAAGATGGAAAGAAAACATTATTAAAGACCACAAATAATAACTTCACCATTGAAAGGACGGAAACAACATGGCAAAAAAACTTTATACGATTAACACAGTCAACAATTTTATGGATATTATTTTTAATCCACATGTAAAACCCTATTGCGAGGAAAGCGACTTAACTGTTTTTAACATTTTAGATGATAGCCTTTTACGCTCTACTTTAGAGGATAAAGGCGTTAGCCCAACAACAGCTACACGCATGTTAAACTATGCAAAATCGGCTGAACAAAGCGGAGCAGATGGCATACTTGTAACATGCACATCTGTTAACGCTGCAACAAAAGCAATAAAACCTTTTTTAAATATACCAATTATTAATATAGAAGAGCCTGTTGCTGAAATGGCAGTTGCTACTGGCAAAAAAATAGGCATACTAGCAACCTTGCCAACAAGCCCAGCTGCTATTGAAAGAGTCATGCGTGAAAAAGCCGCAGAGCAAGGCAAAGAGATTGAAATTGTTACTCGTGTTGCTGAGGGTGCATTTGATGTTTTGTGCGCAGGCGATAGAGCAAAACATGATGAAATGATATGCAAGCATTTGTACAGCCTAGCAAAAGAGGTTGATTGTATTGCTTTTGCGCAAATCTCCATGAGTTTACTACAACATGATGAAATTGAAGTGCCACTTTTTAAAATTGGACGTTCTGGCGTTGAACGTGTACATGATATGATGAAATGACAATACGTGTAAAGTGAAAACATTACACAGTATATTTGTTGTATTGTTTTGTATAAATGTTGTGTAAATGTGATTTGCATTGTAAAACTTAATCTTTTTAGGAGAGTGAAATGGCTGAAACAATTTTAGTAAATAATCTTAAAAACAAGGCAAAAGAAGTGCGCCTTGAATTATTAAAAATGATACACACAGCGCAATCTGGTCATCCTGGTGGTAGCCTTTCGGCTACTGATTTTATGACAGCACTATATTTTAATGAGCTAAATTTACGCCCAAAAGAGCCAATGTGGACAGAGCGCGACAGATTTGTATTATCAAAAGGGCATGTGTGCCCAGTGTTATATACTTGCCTTGGCATGCGTGGTTATTTTGATATGGCTGAGCTTGCGACATTGCGCAAAGAAGGCTCAATTTTACAAGGACACCCAGATATGAAACGTTGCCCAGGTGTAGATATTTCTACAGGCTCGCTAGGGCAAGGTATATCTGTTGCGGTGGGCATGGCAATTGCCGGCAAAAGAGACGAAAAAGATTATCGTGTATTTACACTTTTGGGCGATGGAGAAACTAACGAGGGACAAGTGTGGGAAGCCGCTGCTTGTGCAAGTAAATATCAACTTGATAATTTAGTTGTAATTGTGGATAACAATAACCTGCAAAATGATGGCGAGTGCGATACAATTATGCCTACGCTAGACCTCGCCAAAAAATTTGATGCATTTGGGTTTGAAACTTTTAATATAGATGGGCATGACATGCAACAAATTTTGGATGCATTTGAAAAAGCCAAAGTTAAAAACGGTAAGCCAAAATGCATAGTTGGCAAAACTGTTAAAGGTAAAGGTGTTTCATTTATGGAAAACGTAGTTTCTTGGCATGGTATTGCACCAAATGATGAGGAATATAAAAAAGCAGTGCAAGATATCAAGGAGGGTTTTTAATAATGTGTGACGTTAAAAAAATACCAACACGTGATGCTTATGGCGATGAAATACTAGCCCTCGGCAAAGAAAACAAAGATATATATGTAGTGGATTGCGATATTGGCAAATCATGCAAAACGGTTCCCTTTGCACAGCAACTACCAAAACAACATGTAAACGTTGGTATTGCAGAGCAAAATGCTTGTGGTGTTGCGGCAGGTTTAGCTACAACTGGCAAAATACCTTTTGTTACTAGTTACGCTGTTTTTGGTAGCATGCGCATGAGCGAGCAAATACGTCAAGAGGTGTGTTACCCAAAACTTAATGTTAAAATTGCGTGCTCACATGGTGGTTTTACACCAGCTAATGACGGCGCTAGCCACCAAGGCATCGAGGACATGGGCATTTTGCGTACTATACCAAATATGACAGTGTGTATGCCAGCAGATTATAACTCAGCACGTAAATTAGTGCGTGCAAGTGCTGAATATGTAGGTCCAGTGTACTTGCGCTTTACACGTGACGGTGTGCCAGAGATTTATGATGAAACTGCCGAGTTTACCCTAGGCAAAGCAAATAAATTAGCAGATGGCGAGGATATAACTTTAATAGGTAATGGCGATGTGTTAAATTTAGCAATAACTGCTGCAAAAGAGCTTGCAAAAGAGGGGATAAAAGCAACAGTTTTAGATATGCACACTATAAAACCATTAGATGTAAACGCAGTAAAAGCCGAGCTTGAAAAAACAGGTAAAGTTATCACTATTGAAGACCATAACATTTTAAATGGCCTTGGTAGCGCTGTTTGTGAAGTAGCCGCCGAAATGGGCAAAGGCATAGTGCGACGCATAGGCATACAAGATAATTTTGGTGAATCTGCACCTTATGAAAGTTTGCTAGCTAAAAACGGCATAACTGTGGAAAATATTATTAAAACAAGTAAGGAGTTATTAAACAAATGAAAATAGTTGTTTTAGATGGTTACACATTAAACCCTGGTGATATTTCTTGGGCTGGGCTTGAAGCTTTGGGTGAAGTTACAGTTTACGATAGAACAGATTTGCACAGCGAAACTGAAATTATAGAGCGCATTGGTGATGCAGATGCCGTTTTTACAAACAAAACACCACTTTCGGCAAGTACTATTAACGCTTGCGCAAACGTAAAATACATAGGTGTGCTTGCAACTGGTTACAACGTAGTTGATACAGCAGCTGCTAAAGCAAAAAACATACCAGTTTGCAATGTGCCAAGTTATGGCACAGATGCAGTTGGCCAATTTGCAATAGCGATGCTACTTGAAATTTGCCACCATGTTGCACACCACAGCAAAGCAGTACATGAAGGGCGCTGGGGAGCACAGCCAGATTTTTGCTTTTGGGATTATCCCTTAATTGAACTTTGTGGTAAAACAATGGGTGTTATTGGTTTTGGCCGTATAGGGCAAAGCACAGGCAAAATTGCAAAAGCTATGGGCATGAAAGTACTTGCTTTTGACACATTTGAAAGCGACACTGGCAAAGAAATTGCTGAATATGTAAGCCTTGAAACTTTGCTTGCAAGCTCGGATGTAATATCTTTGCACTGCCCGTAATTCCCAGAAACAGAGGGAATTATCAACAAAGATAATATAGCAAAAATGAAAGATGGCGTTATTATTTTAAATAATAGCCGTGGCCCACTTGTAGTTGAGCAAGATTTAGCAGATGCGCTTAATAGTGGTAAAGTTTTTGCAGCTGGTTTAGATGTTGTTTCAACAGAGCCAATAAAAGAGGATAATCCGCTACTTAACGCTAAAAACTGTATTATTACGCCACATATAAGCTGGGCACCAAAAGAGAGCCGTAGCCGATTAATGGATATAGCTGTTAATAATTATTCATCATTTTTAAGTGGTAAAGCAATAAATGTAGTAAACGGATAAACTTTATTTTACTGTTTGGGGGTAATTAACTCACTTATTCACGAAATCTTTATATTAAATTTATATAAACCTGTTTATCAAATACCAAATGTGTACTAAAATATATACATGCTCAAAACACATGAACGAGGTATTACAAATGAAAATCCTTTTTATATATAACCCACATTCAGGTAAGGCAAAAATTAAAGCAGATATTAGCGATATTATTGATGTTTTAACACAAGATGATAACGCAGTAACTGTTTACCCAACAAAATACGCAAAACACGCAACGGAATTAGTTGAAAAATTTGGTGCGGAATATGATTTAGTAGTTTGCAGTGGTGGCGATGGTACTTTAAGCGAGGTTATCAATGCTTTGATGACTCTTAATGCCCCACCTGCATTAGGCTATATACCAAGTGGCACGGTTAATGATTTT
>CAYJJL010000040.1:4355-12290 GCA_964370455.1 uncultured Faecalibacterium sp. | reverse complement strand
AACTTCACAAAAATATAACATTTATTAACTGCTTGCGTATTATTTTAGCTGTGGTATAATATTATAATAGTGAATTATAATTGCTATAATTATAATATCCGTAAAGGTTTTATATTAGCTACAAGGAGAACTAATGAAAGAAAAGCACGTTTTATATAATTCAAGTAATTTTAACGATTATAAAAATGTAAACAGTTCAAAAAGTTCGTCTAACATAAATAGACGTTCGGAATTTAAAAATACAAACAATCAAAGGCAAAGCTCAAACATGCGTTTAAGTATGGATGTAAAAAATGATATAGATAAAGAGGCAAAGTTTTTAGAAAAAAAGCGTCGCAAAAAAGAGCGTTTGCGCAACCAATTAATATTTCTTTGTGGGTGCGCAGTGGTTATATCTTTTGTAATTTCTAGCATACATCAAGCTGTTGTCGCAGTACAAAATAACAGCGAGGAAGCTGCAATTGCTCAAATGTACCCACAAACAAGCTATGATTTAAGCACATATGAATTTAATGCACAAGACCCATTTCTTGTTTTAATAAATGCTAACTCCTTGTTAGCTAGTGATTATTATGTCGAAACAGTGGTTGCTGATGATACAACTGGTAAAAAATTGCAAACTGAGGCAGCGGCGGCGTATCGTGCAATGGCTGTAGCGGCAAATGGTGCTGGTGTTTCGCTAATTTTGCAATCTGGTTATAGAGATATGGCGTACCAGAGCGAACTTTTTGAAGCACGAAAGCAAACATTTATCGACCAAGGTGATACCGAGGAAGAGGCTTACGAAAAAGCAAAAACAATAGTTGCATTACCAGGTGCTAGCGAACACCAAGCAGGGTTAGCTGCGGATATAATAACCGAGGATTACCAAACATTAGATGGTGGTTTTGCACAAACAGAGGCTTTTGCATGGCTTTCGGCATATGCGGCGGATTATGGTTTTATTTTGCGATACCCTGAGGATAGGCAAGCTATAACTGGTATAATATACGAACCTTGGCACTGGCGTTATGTTGGTGTTGAAAACGCAAAAGCCATTAAACAAAGTGGTGTTTCACTAGAAGAATTTTTGGAAAAACAAGGTGATTTAACACAGTTTATGATGGTCGACCCATTAGTATAATTTAAATTGTTGGGTGAGGATAACACAACTCTCACCCAAGTTATTAAAATATATATTGAATTTACTGGATATAGCAATTGCTTTTTGATTTGTGAAAATCTAAAGCGTGATTATCTTTAATTATTAAGAAAGAGGACAAACCTTTGAAAAGAACAGAAAATGCCCCTAATGTGCATATGAGAACAGCCCCAGCAGATAAATTTAACCGTTGCCGAATAAGCTTGCACTTTTTGTTTCCAGCAAAACGAGAAACAGCAACAGCAAATGCAGTTTTGCCATTGATGTTAGAGCGTGGAAATGCAGATTGCCCAGATATGACAGCGCTAACAAAAAAACTAGCACGTTTATATGGCGCTGATTTAACTGTTGACGCACGTGGACAAGGTGCAAACCGTAATTTGTGCATTAGCGTTACAGGTATAAAAGATGTTTTTGCCCTAGAGGGTGAGGACTTAACAGCCGAGTATACTAAACTTGCTTTAGGTGTGGCGTTTCGTCCTTATTTTGTTGATGGCGTTTTTGATGCTGAGGGTGTTGAGATAGAAAAAACAATGCTAGAAAAAGCTTTGCAAGATGAAATAAAGGAAAAACCTATTTATTGCTCTCGCCAAGCTAGCCGAGAGTTTTATAAAGGTACACCAGAGGGCGTGCCACAAGAGGGTGTTTTGAGCGAAGTACCTACGTTAAGCCAACAAGCAATTACAGACGCCTACTATGAAATGATACAAACAGCGTCAATAGAGCTTATTGTGCTTGGTTATGGCGAAAAAACAGAACTAGTTAAAGACCAATTACTAGCACAGCTTGCAAAAATTAAACGTGCACCTGCAAAGTTAAACCCTGCTAGTTTCCAACCAGTTTGCGAAACAAAACATTTTACTGCAACTTTTGATTTAACACAAGCTAAACTTTGCATGGCTTTTACAACAGGCAAAGTAGTCAACATGGAAGAAGTTGCTCAATATCGTGTTGCGATGGCACTTTTTGGTGGCGGTGTTAGCAGCAGGCTGTTTTTAAACGTGCGTGAAAAAATGAACATTTGCTATTATTGCGCCTCTGGTTTTTATAGCACAACAGGTGCAATGTTTGTTAATAGCGGTGTAGAACCAGCTAACGCAGAAAAAGCAGAAAAAGCGATTATGAAAGAACTTGCAGATTTATGCGATGGCCCTATTACTGATGAAGAATTTGAGGATTGCCGCCGTGCATTAGTTGCTGGTACAAGCGGTGTTGAGGATTCTCTCGGCGGGATAGAAGCATGGTATTATAACGAAATTTTACGTGGTGGTGCAATAAAAACACCAGCAATGGCACGTGCGGAGTTAGAGGCAGTTACCATAGCCGAAGTGCGAGAAATACTTAAGCAATTTAGCTTATCTGTGAGTTATCTTGTAACAAAAAAGGAGGGTTAAGCTAATGGCAGACCAAAAACAAACAATGCAAGCGGCTTTACTCGCCGCAAATGACCAAATTGAAATACTGCCATCAGGCTTAACAGTGCTTGTGCGTGAAATGCCTGGTTATTCTAGCACACATGCAATTTATGCAACTAAGTTTGGATCCATTGATTTAGATTTTCGCCTTGGCGAAAAAACTGTTAAATTACCAGCAGGTGTAGCACACTTTTTAGAGCATAAAATGTTTGAAGATGAGGACGGCGATGCATTTGCAAAATATGCAAAAACAGGCGCAAACGCAAACGCATTTACTAGCTTTGATAGAACTTGCTATATTTTTACTACAACACAACAGTTTGAAGAAAGTATGGATGTTTTGCTTAATATGGTGGGTAAACCATATTTTACAAAACAAACTATTGAAAAAGAACAAGGCATTATAGGCCAAGAAATAAAAATGTATGATGATAGCCCAGATTGGCGTTTATTAACAGGGCTTTTAGCAGGTTTATACCATAACCACAGCATTAAAAATGATATAGCTGGCGATTGTGAAAGCATAGCTGAAATTACACCTGAAATGCTTTATGATTGTTGTGCGGCTTTTTATGCGCCAAATAATATGGTGCTTGCAATTGCTGGTAACACAACAATGCAAGAAGTACTTGATATTTGTGCAAAACACGGATTAATGGCGCCATCAATGACAGCGGAAAAAGTTGAACGTGTTGTAGCAACAGAACCAATGACAGTGCCAAAAAGAAAAAACACTATAAAAATGGCAGTTGCAAAACCTTGTTTTGGCATAGGCTTTAAGGAAGAACCACTTGCTAAAAACGACCTTGCAACTGAGGCATTATATGGTATAATAATAGATGTATTATGTGGTGGCATGTCACCTTTATATCGTAAACTATATGATGCAAACTTAGTAAATCCATCTTTTGGTGGTGAGTATTTATGCGTTGAGGGTGCGTGTGCGGCTTTATTTACAGGCCAAAGTGATGAATCTGAAAAAGTTGAAAAAATGATTTTAGATGAAATTAAACGTATGCGCAAAGAGGGCATTGATGAAGAAATATTTACCCTTTGCAAAAACCAAAAATATGGCGAAATGATAGAAAACCTTGAAAATGCAGAGGCTACTGCAAGCCAAATGGCAAGCGTAGCACTAGCTGAAAACCGCGTTGCAGACCAATTAACAATGTTTGCAAACCTAACTAAAAAAGATGCAGACAAAGCTCTGCAAAATATATTATCTGAAGAACGTATGACAAGCTTTTTAATTTTACCTGAGGAAGAATAATTATCATAGGAGAAAAAATTATGGCAATTAAAATTGACGGAAAAGCCCTCGCAGAAGAAATTAAATCTACAGTTAAAGCGGAAGTAACTGCACTAAGCGCCAGAGGAATTGAACCTTGCCTTGCAGTAGTTATGGTTGGCAATAACCAAGCTTCTAGTGTTTATGTTTCAGGCAAACAAAAGGACTGTGAAGATTGTGGCATTAAAAGTAGGCTTGTACACCTGCCACAAGAAACAACACAAGAAGAATTGCTTTCAGTTATAGCTTTGCTTTCAATAGATCAAGGCGTACATGGTATTTTAGTGCAATTGCCGTTGCCAAAACATATAGACGACCAAACCGTTATAGACTCCATACCAGCGGAAAAGGATGTTGATGGGTTTAATCCAATTAATATAGGTAAATTAGTTATAGGTGAGGATGGATTTTTGCCTTGCACACCTGCTGGTGTTATAGTTATGCTAAAAAGTGTCGGCATTGAATTAGCTGGCAAAAAGGCAGTTGTATTAGGCCGTAGTAATATAGTGGGCAAACCAGCGGCAATGCTTTTACTGCGTGAAAATGCAACAGTAACAGTTTGCCATAGCAAAACCGAAAATTTAAAAGAAATTTGTGCCGATGCAGATGTTATAGTTGCAGCAATCGGCAAGGCAAATTTTGTAACAGCGGATATGATTAAAGAAGGTGCTGTTGTTATAGATGTAGGCATTAACCGTGGTGATGACGGCAAACTTTGCGGTGATGTACTACGCAGTGCAGCGGAAGAAAAAGCCGCGTATTACAGCCCAGTGCCAGGCGGTGTTGGCTTAATGACAAGGGCGATGTTGCTAGTGAATACAGTTAGAGCGGCACATTCAATTGAATGGCTAAAACACTAATATAAATTGCTAAGTTGTTTTACCATTGCAAAATGGTGAAAGTAATTAATGTAATTTGCAAAATAATATAGGGGGAGCAATAACATATGCACAGAGCATATGTTTATTTGGGTACATATAATTGATAACTTTAAAAGATTTAGCGTTAGCTGCAAATATGTCTGTTACACAAGTTTCAAGAGCTTTAAATAATAAAGATGATGTAAGCACTCAAACAAAAGAGCGCATACAAAAATTAGCAAATGATATGGGGTATATTAAAAATATCACTGCTAAAAATTTAGCTATGAGTGTAACTAATGAAATTGCACTTGTTATAAAAGGCTTTGAAGACCCTTCCAATAGTGTGGATTATAACCCAATTTACCCTATTTTATGTGGTGTAAATAAAATTGCAATAAAACACGAGCAAACTGTTGTTGTGCATATTTTGCCTGATACTACAACATCATATGTAACATATTTTAGAAACAAAGGTATTGCAAACGCTGTATTATTTGGTTTTGATTACGATGACGCAAGGCTTGAAGAAGTGTTTAAAAGCAATATCAACTGTGTTTTTATAGATGTGCAAGTAGAAGATGAAAACAAAGGCTGTGTAGTTGTAAATAACACTTTATATTCAACAAAAGCAGTTGAGTTGTTAATAAACTCAGGTAAAAACAATATAGCGATGATAAGCGGTAAACCTCACGCTTTGGTTAGCCTTGAGCGTGAGGCAGGTTATAAAATAGCACTTGAAAAAAACGGTAAAAAAATTTACGAAATTTATCAAGGCGATTTTAACAAAAAAACAGCCAAAAAAGTTACCGAGGAGCTTTTAAACAAATATCCTGAAATTGACGGTATTTTTTGTGCTAGTGATTACATGGCTTTAGGTTGTATGGAAGTTATACAAAACTTAGGTAAAAAAATACCTGATGATATTGCTTTAATAGGTTTTGATAACATACCAAGCTCACGCTATACAAGCCCATCACTTAGTACGGTTGGGCAAGATGATTACAAAAAAGGCATTGAAGCGACTAAAATGCTAATGAAAATATCAAACGGCGAAAATATATTAAGAACAAAAACACTTGATTGTGAAATTTTAAAAAGAGAATCAGTTTGATGCTGATTCTTTTTTTTGTTCATTTTCCGAAAACGTTTCGGTAAAAATAAAGAAAATGGTGTGAATTTATGAACAAAGATGAGGTGGCATTTGTTTGGTTTTACAATTTATTTACATATATTTGTGCATTTGAACAAAAAACATATAAAACTATTGACAAGTGAAGGTGTTTATATTAGAATGTGATTGTAACCGAAAGGTTTCGGAAAAATACAGTGTTTGTGGCAATAACTTGTAGTTGGCAAAACACTGGTTTATATTATGGAATTTTAATATTCAAAAACAAAAAGGAGATTTTCTCATGAAAAAAATTATTTCTCGTCGTTCTTTTCTAAAAGCAACAGGCCTTGTAGCAGCAACAGGCGCACTAGCAGCTTGTGGTAGCACAGCAACATCTGAAAGTACAGCAACATCCGAAAGCGGTGCAGCATCATCTGAGGCTACTGGCGAAAAAGTTACAATTACAGTTGCTACATACTCTGATCCATTTGAAGCTGATTTAGTTATGGCTCAAGCTGATGCTTACATGGCAGAAAATGAAAATGTTGAAGTTATCGTTGAACCAATTTCTGGCGATATCTGGGAAGTTTTAAAAACTCGTATGGCTGCTAACGAAGAACCAGATGTTTTTTACATGGATATTTACCAATCAGCACAATTTATTGATGCTGGCAGATTAGCACCTATAAACGATGCACTAACAGATGAAGATAAAGCGGATTTTGACGAAGCTTTATTAAAAGGTTTTACAGATGCTGAGGGCAACTTATAAGGCGTTCCAAAAGATTACAACACACTTGAATTATTCTAAAAAAAAACAATGCTTGATGAAGCTGGCATTACACATCCAACAACATGGGATGAGCTAGAAGCTGCAGCTGCTGCACTAACTAAAGATGGCATTTACGGCATGTCTTTACAAAACGAGCTACCTCGTGCACAACCATTCTTCTACTCTGCAGGTGGTTCTATGATGGCTGATGGCCTACCAACACTAAACACACCAGAAAACGTTGAAGGTTACCAGTTCTACTACAACCTAATCGCAAACGGCTACGCTCAAACTCCACAACAACTTGGTGTGGGCTGGAACGGCGACGCATTTGCATCAGGTATAGCTGCAATGACAATTGAAGGCGGCTGGTTAGTTAACTCTTTATCAGAGCTTGCTCCTGATATGGAATACGGCATAGTACCAATCCCACAAAAAGATCAACCAGCTTCAATGCAATTTACAGTTGCTTACTCAATGTCTAACAACACAGAGCACCCAGAAGAAGCAAAAGCACTTATCAACTTCCTAACTTCAACAGAGCAACAACTAGCAATCGCTACAGCTGGCCGTTCAATGCCTGCTAGAAAATCAGCACTTGATGTTTTTGTTGAAACATTCCCAGAGCGTCAAGTTTTGGTTGATGTAACATCAGTTGCAAGTGAGTTCAATTATGGTATTGCTTCTCCAACAGTTGTTTCTGAGGCTGCAAAAGCTATGGAAAAAGTTTTACTTGAAGGTGCTGATGTTCAAACAGCATTCGATGAAGCTCAAGCTGCTATAGACCAAGCTATAGCTGACGCAAAATAATTTCTAGTTAGTATTTAAAACTAACGATATATTAACATTTTAAGGCATTTCTTATTGTGATATAATTAAATTATTATTATATTCGGGCAGGGGTGCCTTAATTTTAATTATTTCAGTTTAACTAAGGGGGAAAACTCTTGAAAAAAGGTTTTAGCAAACAAGCTCAAGAAACACTAGCAGGTTGGGTTTTAATAGCACCAATAGTTATATTAATGCTTGTGTTTGTAATTGGTCCTGCAATTTATTCATTCGCTTTAAGTTTTACAGATCACAACTTCTTAAAACCACAAGAAACAGAAGTAGTGCTTTTTGAAAACTATATAAAGCTATTTCAAGACGAAGATTTTTACCAAGCGGTATATAACACTTTTAGATATTCCATATTTGTAGTACCTATACAAACAGCTATCGCACTTTTACTTGCAACTGTTGCTAACCAAGATATTCGTGGCAAAACCTTTTTCCGTGTTGCATATTATGTCCCAGCGGTAACATCTGCCGTTGCATCTGCCTCTATCTTTATGTTTTTATTTAA
>CAYJJL010000040.1:0-4345 GCA_964370455.1 uncultured Faecalibacterium sp. | reverse complement strand
CGGCATTGCAAATAGATTTTTAAGTATTTTTGGGTTTGAACCAGTAAGTTGGTTTTCAGACCCAACCTATGCGCTACCTCTAACAATGGTAATGGCAATTTGGTCAACAGTTGGTACACAAATGCTTGTTTTCCTTGCGGGTTTACAAGATATACCAAAAGATGTTTATGAGGCAGCCTCACTTGATGGAGCAACTGGTTTTAAACGTTTTATGAAAATAACTGTTCCACTATTATCTGAAAAAACAATGTTTGTAATTGTAGTTGGTATGATAGGCACTTTACAAATGTTCGACCAAGCTTATATTATTTCAGGTGGCGAAGGTGGGCCTTTAGGTTCAACAACAACAATAGTGCTTTACTTGTATAATAAAGCTTTCGGCGAAAACAGGCTTGGCTATGGCTCTGCTGTTGCGGTTGTTTTATTTATAATGATTTTCACATTAACATTAATACAAAAATACTTCTTTGAAGTAAGGCCAAACAAAATAAAAGGAGAAAAATAATGGAAAAATCAACAAAATTACCAGTTAAAATAATTTTTTATATAATAACATTAAGTTATGCAGTTATAGCGCTTTTTCCATTCTTTTGGTCTTTTTATACCTCTTTGCGCCCAACGTCTGAATCTTACAAATTAACATTTGATTTTTCAAACTTATCTTTGGATTCTTACATAGGTTTAATAACAAAAAACCCTATTACACAATGGTATTTTAATAGTATATTAATTGCTATTTTTGTTACAATATTTGGTGTTTTAACCTCAACTATGGCTGGTTATGCTTTTGCTAGGGTTGATTTTAAAGGTAGAAATATAATTTTCATGTGCATACTAGGCGTTATGATGATACCAGGCCAAGTTACAATGATACCTCAATACATGCTTTTAAATGAACTAGGGTTTGTTAATACTTATCACGGTTTAATTATTCCGTTTATTTTTAATGCATTTAATATTTTCATGATGCGACAATTCTTCCTTGCATTTCCAATTGCGCTTGAAGAAGCAGCAGCACTTGACGGTTTATCAAAAATAGGCACTTTTTTCAGGATTGCACTCCCACTTGCAAAACCTGCGCTAACTACAATTACCATTATGTCATTCATGGGTTCATGGAATAACTTCATGATGCCAAACTTGTTAATCACAACAAGAGAAATGTTTACATTACCAGTTGGTATGGCATCACTAAATAGTCAATATTTCTCTTTCCCTAACCAAACAATGGCAGGTTCAATGTTATTATCAATACCAATGATAATTATGTTCTTAATTTGCCAAAAATATTTCATAGAGGGTGTTACAACCTCTGGTATAAAATAAATTATTATAGGGGCAAACCATTAAGTTTGCCCCTATTTAAGCGGGGACAGCTTGTTAAAAAATTGGTTGTTCGCTTAAAGCAAAGTACTATTACTCTCACCTTTGAAAGGATTAGCTATATGATATTTAATAAATTTGAAAATTTGAAAAACGATTTATGCACAGTTTCTTCAAGTAAAATGTATACAGTTTTAAATCAAGATGGTAACTATACACCATGCGGATTTCACGTTGAGGGGAAAATGTCTGGTATATTTTCACAGCCGTTTAGAGTTTCTGACGGATTTAAATTATCTGTAAATAATCAACAATTAAGTGCAAATAGCTATACTTTCAATAACGGTGAGGGTATTTTTACTTACGAAAATCTAATAAACAAAATTAATGCTATTGAAGATGAAAGAATGTTGATTTTATCTTTTACTGGCACAAAAAAAGCTACTTTTGAAATGCAAGCAGATTTACAAGGCTGCTGGACAGCCGAGGAGGTTGGCTTTAAAAGTGGCAAAACTTTAACCGTGGAAATAAGCGATAATTATGTGATTTTCAAACACGAATTTGAGGATTATTATGTTTTAGTACTAGCTATAAATAATAACGAAAAATTAAATAATGAAAACAACAATGTCGCTGTAAATATAAACGATGAAATGCAAGTTGTAATAGCTGTTGATACCACTTTAAATGGAGTAAAAAAATGGCTTGATGAAATAAACCCAGAACAACTTATTGCAAAAATGCACAAAAGACGTGAAAATCTTTTAAGCAAAACAAAAATAAAAACAAACTGCCCTAATTTTGATAAAAGCTTTGATAGTTTAAAATTAAATTATGATATGCTAGTGCAAAATTCAGATAAAATTGGCGAGTGTTATACCGCTGGTTGTCCAGATTTTATGTGGCTATTTGGCTGCGACACAACTTATGGTATACATGGTACATTAGCGGTTGGTCAAATAGAAATGACTAAAAAATCGCTAAGACTTTTAAAGGATATCTCAATTAAAACAAACGGCAATGGCAGAGTTGTGCATGAAGTTTCGCCTTTTGGCCTAGTTTATAACGAGGGTAATTTGCAAGAAACACCACATTTTGTAACCGCAGTTTATGAGGTTTTTAAATGGACAGGTGATGTTGAATTTTTAGATGAAATGCTAGATTTTTGTATTGAAGGCATCAAGTGGGCTGAAAGCAAAATAAAAGATGGTTCGCTTTGCCCAAAGGGGGCTGGCATAGTTGAAGTGCATGGCATAGATGGCCGTGTAATAGATATTGCTATTTTAATGGTTAACGCATATGCACAACTAGCCAAACTTTGTGATTTTAAAGGTAAAACTGAAAAAGTAACAGAATTTACAAATAAAAAACTGGCGCTTGAAAAAGAAATACTAGAAAAATTTTATTGCAAGGATGAAGAATTTTTTGCTGATATTATTTGCACTTATGACGAAATAAAACAAAGTAGGGATGTGCTTGTAAATTCAATAAAAAATACTACTACAATGACAAAAGTGCTCGGAGAATATTTTGATAAAATACTAGCAAAAAACTATGCTGAAAACGAGTTGATACCAGTTGTAATTAAAAACTGGGTGACAATTTTACCATACGGCGAGGATTTTGTACCGCAGGAAATAAAAGCAAAAGGTATAGAACAAATGAAAACACCTGCTTTTTATAATGATTGTGGTATGAAATTGGCGTGTAAATGTGATGATAAAAATGACCCAGTGCATGACATTTACACCTTAAATAAATCTATGTCAATAAACACTGGTTATCTAGCTGAAGTTTTTGCAAAAAACAATGAAGTTGATAGAGGCTTTGATTTGCTTTTGGATTTAGTTTCGACAATGGATAAAGCAATGCCAGGCGCAATAAGCGAAATATTACCAGATGATGGCTGTTTTATGCAGTTTTGGTCTGGCTATGGCATACACCATGTATTTATCAGAAACATTTTAGGCATTAACCCAGATGCACCAAATAAAAAGGTTTTAATTACGCCAAACTTACCACAAAAACTAGATTTTGTAGAAGTTGAAAACTTACAAATTGGCGATTGTACTTTTGATATTAGTTTTAAACGTGAAAACGGCAAAGTAAAAGTTAGCACAAAACAAAACAAGGCTGACTTTGAAGTAATTGTTAATGTTTAAATCGAAAAATCGAATTTAATGTGTAAAAGCATTAATGCGCGATAATATAAAAGGGAGTTATTATGTTGATATACAATAGTGGCAAAAACGAATACGAAAATTTTTTAATAAAAGAAGATTGTTTTGACCCTAACCACTTAGGCAAAACAGAATCCATAATGTGCCAAGGCAATGGTTATATTTGTGCTAGAGGCTATGCAGAAGAAGCATATCCAAACAAAACAGCTAACACATTTATTGCAGGTACTTTTAACGTAACTAACGAAAACGAAGTTACAGAACTACCAAACACAGCAGATGTGTTTTCATTAGATATTTTTATAGACGGCGAGAGATTTTTTTTAACAAAAAACAACATTTCAAATTATAGCAAAGTTTTAAATTTAAAAACAGGCGAGCTAGTAAGAACTTTTACATATAAAACGAATGATAACGAGCTAGAGTTTAAAATGATGAGGTTTGTTTCTAGCGATAATTTGCATTTGCTTGCAAGCCGTATTGTTATAAAACCGCTTGTAAAAGAGTGCGAAATTAAAATTAACTCAGGTATAAATTCTAGATGCTCAAACTCAGGTGAGTCACATTTCCATTATGTTTCAGGTAGATTTTTTGATAAAAAATACATATACACTAACTTAAAAACAACTCAAAGTGGATATGATTTTTACATTAATGCTTGCCACAGGGTTTTCAATAAAGGTGTTGAAGATTTAACTTTGCCAAAACCTATTATGGAAAGACGCAAAGTTACACAAACTTATACCTTTAGTGCAAGTAAAAACACTGAAATTATTTTTGAAAAATATGCTTCTTATTACACAAGCAATGATAATGATAATTTAAAAGTTTCCGATGTTGAA
>CAYJJL010000039.1:0-12984 GCA_964370455.1 uncultured Faecalibacterium sp. | reverse complement strand
AAAGTTGTATCAGGCTCGCCGATAATCTTCCAATCGCACATATCGCCATCATCTGGGCCATATACTTTACCAATGCATTGTGTTTCAATGATAGGCCCTTGGAAAGTTTCTGTTGTAACAACAGCGCTCATGCCTATGCAATTGCCTTTTGGTATAGTTTCTCCAAGTGTTTCAGAGTATAAATCTGTATCATAAAAATATGGTACGCATTTTTGTGTTTGAGATTTTATTGTCCAGCCCATTTTATTGCAAAGTGCTTCGTTAGAGTTCCAAACATAGCTTGGCTCTAATGTAGTAGGGTGTGCAAGTTTTTCTTCAAATTCTTCAGGTGTAAAGCCAGCGCCATGTGCCTGTGCAAGTGCAAGGCCATAATCCTCACCGTTATAGCTAACAGCGCCTTCAATCTTTTTAATGCTTGCAACGCCACCAGCAACAGCACCTATCATATTTACCCAGTAAATATCTTGCATGCCACTACCTGTTATTGTACAGCCGTTTTCTTTAGCCATAATATCAAGTTTATTTGTAATTGCAGAGGCAGTTGTCCAAGGGTAAATAGCTTCTTCGCATGTGGTAACAACGTTAACACCACGAGATAAGCATTTTTCAAAATGCTCAACACAATCGCCCATAAAGCTAAATAGTGTAACAATAGCTATATCTGCATCGCAGTTATCAAGCACTGCATCTGCATCATTGCTTATTTTAACGCCTAGTTGCATGCCAAGCTCTGCAAAATCGCCAACGTCCATGCCTACTATTTCAGGGTTAACGTCAATAGCACCAACAATCTCTGCGCCTTTTTCATAAAGATAACGCAAAATAACCTTAGACATTTTGCCACAGCCGTATTGAACTACGCGGATTTTTTCGTGTTTACTCATAATAAAAAAACTCCTTTTATTGTAATTTGCCTTTTTGTATTAGTATACCCAAGGTTACTTAAAATTTTTTAAGTAAGTGGGATTCGATTAAGACTAGTATAATCTTTTAAAAGTTATAACGCAATGCGTAAAATAGATGAAAATTTAACAAAACATTTGTGCCAAATAACTTAAAAATTAGCAAAATGTGATTAACTTGTATTCTTTTAGTTAATAAGTGTGAAAAATACATGGCAGCGAACTTTCACTTGCATTAGTGGCTTAAAGTATGATAAAATATTTAGGTATGTGGCAAAGCAATAGTTTTTTGCACTTTTATATGATACTTAAAGGAGTTTTTATGTTAAAACTAATTATAGGCGGTTTTATTGTTGGTGTTGCCAACATTATCCCTGGCGTTAGCGGTGGCACAATGATGGTTATTTTTGGCATCTTTGGCCCTGTGATGACAGCAATTAGCGAGATACTTTCAAAAAGCAGTATTAAGGAAAAAATACCGCATTTAAAGTATATAGGTATTTTACTAGTAGGTGTTGCACTAGGCCTTGTTACTTTTGCAAACTTAATGGAACTTGCACTTATATATATACCCACACAAATTAAATTTGCCTTTTTTGGTATGATAGCTTTTTCAATCCCTATTTTAAAACGTAAAGAAATGTCTAAAGAAAAACTAAGCATTATAAGTTTTATTATAGGCTGTGCAATTATAATAGGTATGGTACTTTTAGCCCCTGCTGAAACAGATACAGTTATAACAAACTTTCCAGCGATTGACCCAGTGTACCTTGTAATTATGTTTTTTATGGGCATTGTTTCAGGTGCGGCAATGTTTATGCCAGGTGTTAGTGGTAGTATGCTTTTGTTAATTTTAGGTTACTATTATTTATTTAACTCACTGGTTGCTAGCGTAACTTCATTTGAGCTAATTGTACTTATACCATTAGCGTGCATGGCGTTTGGTATTTTAGTTGGTATTGTTTTAAGCTCAAAAGCAATGGCTTTTGCTTTAAAGAAAAACCACAGAGCAACTATGAGCTTTATATTTGGCCTTGTTATTGCAAGCTGTATTATGATAATACCATTTGACGCAACGTTTGATGTGCTTACAATCTCAACCTCGGCACTTGCTGCTATTATAGGTGGCGGTGTTGTAGTAGGTATAGAAAAAGTTGTTAAATAAAGGCAAGCTCTAAAAACTAACGCCTTACGGCTTAGCACATTTATTGCACTTTGCTTTTTTCGCTACTCGTTATAAAAATCCTCGTTGATACATACAGTATCAACTGCGTTTTTTATTTAGATTAGCAAAAAAATCAAAGCACACTAAACATGTTATAGTTATTAGAGATTACCTAAACAAGGTTTTGTAATAATAAAACAAAAAATAACAGAAAGTATAATAAAATGGACGATAATAAGCAAAAAACAAAAACACCTAAGGCGAAAAGCAAAAAACGCATAGTATTAATAGCGGTTTTAATATTTGCTGTTATATACGCACTTTTACAAATTTTGCCTTATAATGGTTTTAGTGGCACATCTAATTTTAAAATAGAAGAAGGCACAGCACCTTTGGTTATAGCGCATGGTGGTTCAAAGCATCTATACCCTGAAAACACAATCATGGCTTTTGAAGAAAGCTATGCAATGGGTGTTGATGTGCTTGAAATGGATTTGTGCTTAACGGCTGATGGTGTTATGATAACGCATCATAACCTAACGGTAGATGCAACATCAAATGCAACAGGTGAGGTAAATGATTTTACATATGATGAAATTATTGCAATGAACTTTGGTTATAATTTTGAGGATTTAAATGGCGATAAAATTTACCAAAATGAAACAGACTTAGCAGTTTTAGAGCGCCTTGTGCCCATGACAGTAGAGCAAATGTTTGACACTTTTGGCACAGATGTTTTATATATTATGGAAATTAAAGATGGCGACGAAATTGGTATTGCAGCAGCTGAAGAACTAAACCGCCTTATTAACGAATATGCTTTGCAAGAGTATGTGTGTGTAGCCTCTTTTAATAACGAGGTTATAGAGCATTTTAAAACAATAAAGCACGCAGATGTTGATATCTCTATGGATTTTGAAACATCTACAAATTTTGTTATTGCAAACTATGCTGGCTATGGCATGTTTACAAATTACGAACACGCTGGCTTGCAACTACCTATGTCAGAATATAATATACCATTAGATACAGCGTATTTAGTTTATAAGGCGCACCATAACAATATGTTTTTGCATTACTGGACTATTAACGAAAAAGAAGATATGCAAAAATTAATTGAAATTGGTTGCGATGGCATAATAACAGATAGACCAGATTTAATGTTTGAAGTTTTGGCAGAAATGGGTTATTAATAAGTGATATTTTATTATTAATATTAAAACTGCAAAATAAAATATAATTGTTTTGTAATAAATGTGGCTGTATATACTGAGGGTTTTAAAAATAACACTACACATCGCTATTTGCTTGATTTGTGAATAGCGGTGTGTTTTTTTGTGTAATAATTGCCATTGCTTTAATATTATAAGTATTGTATTATAGGCGTAATTTAAATTTTAAGGAGCGTTTATATGAAGTTAAAAAATGGCGTAGATTTAACCATAGAACAAGCGATTGTAGAAGATGCACCCTTGTTGGTTGAGTACCTAAATTTAGTTGGTGGCGAAAGCGATAATTTGCTTTTTGGTGCTGACGAATGTATTATGGAAATTGAAGATGAAGAAGAGTACATATTAAATATGTCAAAGGCAGATAACTCCGCTTTAATGGTTGGTAAAATAGGCGATGAGGTAGTCTGTCTTGGCGCAATAAACGGTCTAGCCCGTGCGAGGATAGCCCACCAAGCCGATATTGCGCTTTCAGTAAAAAAGAAATATTGGGGGCAAGGTGTTGGCACTTGTTTAGTAAGTAAGCTAATTGATTTTGCAAGGCAAACAAATAAAATCGAGATAATACACCTCGGTGTAAAAGCTGAAAATACAGTGGCACAAAAAATATATAAAAAGTATGGTTTTGAGGAAGTTGGTGTGCACAAAAACTTTTTTAAAATTAACGGCGAATATTTTGATGAAATTGTAATGGATTTACATTTGTAAAATAAAACAGGCAATGTCACAGATTTTTAAAAAATCTGAAACATTGCCTGTTTTTTATTTTAAACTTTTTATATATGCACGTGGAGTTAACCCAGTGGATTTTTTAAATTGGTGTGAAAAAGTGTATATATCAGCATAACTTAATTTTTGCGAAACTTCTCCACAAGTTAAACCGCTATGTAGCAAGGCTTTAGCTTTAAAAATACGCTGGCTGTTTCTGTACTTTGAGGGGGATAGACCATAAATTTTTACAAAGTCTTTTCTAAAGGTATTATAGTTAATACCAAAGTTTTCAACAATCTCTTCAAGTGGAGTTGAAAAATCTTGGCTGAGAACCTCGTGTATGTTTTTTATAATGGTGTTTTTGTTATAAGTAGGCGAAAGTTTTAAAACAGTGAAAATAAAATTAAATATTTGAGGAAAGCACTCGTATATCCTAATTTCATCTGTGTTACCTATACAGTTTATAAGTGTAAAAAACTCAGAGAGCACGTCATAATCTTCAGTAGGTGTAAAAACAATAGGTAACTTTGAAATATCAGGAAAAACTTTTTCCAATAAGTTAAAAAATTCAGAGGGGAGTTTTAAAAAACATCTTCGGTTATCCTCACAAGCACCAAAATTTAGTTTGTATGTTAGTTTAGGGTGGCGGAAACTAAAAGTATTTTCTTTTATTATATATGTTTTATTGTCAGCGTATAAGTAATTTGTGCCAGTTAATGTATATGATAAAATCATACAGTTTTCATCTTTATTTGTGCGCACTCGTGGTGCAACATCTTTTGTGATGCCACAATGTATTTGATCGCAAAGTAAACTTACCTCTTTTATATTATGTGGGTTACTGGCATATTTATCAAATTGTTCAATTTGCATATATTATCCTCCGAATAATTTATTTTCATAATATCAAAAAAGACAAATAAAAGTCAATAATAACATTGTAAAAACATATAAAATAAATTATATTTATAACAAATAAAAACAGTTTTAACTTGGAAGGGATAACAAATGCAAAGTAAATTATTAGTCGCAACCTCATCATTTGATGATATTGGTGGTTTTGCAATAGATACACAGTTTATGGTAAATATGGGCGCGCCATATTTGTTAGCACATGGTCTTGGCACACCAGTTAAACCAGCAAAAACAAAAGTAACATTTCCGCAAGAGGGAAAATACACTTGCTATGCGTATACAATAAACTGGGTAGCTAAATGGAAAAGCCAATACGCACCAGGTAGGTTAAGCCTTAGTGTGGGAGATTTTACGCTAAAAAATGAAATTGGCACAAAAAGCGCAAGCTGGGGCTGGGAAAATATAGGCGAGGTTGAAGTTGACAATTTAGAGCAAACGTTAACATTGCAAGATTTAACAGGCTATGAGGGGCGCTGTGCTTTATTGTATTTTGTACAGGGTGAGGCACAGCTACCAACAAATGTTGAGAGCGTAAAAGCGCTATACTTAAAAAACTGCACAGTAACAAAAACAAGGGAGTTTGATTTTGCCATTTGTGGCGGTGGCATAACAGGCGCATGTGCTGCACTTGCCGCAGCAAGAAATGGCGCAAAAACAGCACTTGTGCAAGATAGAGCAATGATAGGCGGTAACAATAGCTCAGAGGTCAGAGTGTGGCTTGGTGGCGATACAAATTTTGAGCCATATCATGGTGTTGGAAATATTACCTGCGAGTTTGAGCCAGCAAAAGCTGCGCACTACGGCTGTGAAAACAAAGCAGAATTATATGAGGATGAAAAACGTTTTGAACTTTTAAAACGCGAAAAAGATTTAAGCTGTTTTATGCAAACAATAATGATAGGTGCAAAAACTAATAACGGCAACATTGAAAGTATAACTGTTTTAGATTACAAAAACCTAAAAGTTTTTGATATAAAAGCAAAGCTGTTTTCAGATTGTACAGGCGATGCTACTTTAGGTGCACTAGCTGGTGCTGATTTTGAAGTTAGCATAAGTGGGCATCAAGGCGTAACAAATATGTGGTACATTGAGGATACAGGCACACAAACACAAGTAGAGCCATGCCCTTGGGCAATTGATTTTTCAAACGTAGGTGAGTTTCCTGGGCGTGGTGATACAAAAGATGCATATAATTTTACTAGAGAAAAATCGCTAGGTTGCTGGTTTTGGGAATCAGGCTCAGAGCACCACCCAATTGATGAAGCTGAAAGAGCACGTGACACAAACTTTAGGGCTATGTATGGCGCATGGGATACACTGCACAATATAGATAACGATTACCAAACATATGTTTTAAAAGAGGCTGCTTTTATAGCAGGCAAGCGTGAATCTCGCCGTTTAATGGGCGAAATTTTGCTATCACAGGCGGACGTAACAAAAGTGCGCATGTATAAAGATGGTTGCATACCTTCTACATGGGATTTAGACGTGCATTACCCTGATAAGCGTTTTTATAGGCTTTTCCACGAGGGGGATGCGTTTATTTCAAAAGATTACCGCATTACCACCAAAGAGGTTTTTTGGGTGCCATACAGATGCTTATATTCAAGAAATATTAATAACCTGTTTATGGCAGGGCGTAATGTTAGCGTATCACACGAGGCACTTGGCACTGTTAGGGTAATGCGCACTTGTGGCATGATGGGCGAAGTTGTTGGCTATGCCGCTGCAATGTGCAATAAACACAGCGCAAAACCAGCGGATATATATCACAAATATTTAGATGAATTTTTGGCTGAATTAAAAGCACTACCAAACTTAAACAAAGCAAAAGTAAGCGATGAGTATGTGCCAGAGGATTATTTTTTATAAATTGATAGGGAGTACACATTGGTTACTCAGGAAAAAGCATGTTTGCTTATTCCGAGATAGCCAAGGTGTACTCCCTGTTTTAGTGAAATATTAAATTTTGCCATGTGCAAAAGCAAGTGCTATTGCTTAGGCGGGTTTGGATAATATTTGCTCGCTTAAGTTAAAGCTATTAAGCTTTCGCCCTCAACGCTTAAATAATCATAAGTTTCATCGCCACGTATCTCTTGCAATTTTACAATAGTGCCAACAACTTCAACTTCTTCGCCAGTGGTTGCGTACTCAGCACCTTCTGGTAAATAAAACTCAAGCCCTTGTGCGCAACAAGCAGTTGCATCAGCTACTACAACAAAGTGTAAGGATTCACCAGTTAGCTCATATTCAAAAGAGTTATATGTGCCACTCATGCGTATAGTTTGCCCAACATATGCATCAGTGTTAACTAGCAAATCATAAACTTGTGCATAAACAAGCGTGCTACTCATTTGTGTTAAATCTATATCAACATCAGTGCTAACAATTGCATCAGAGTCTAGTGCGCTAGGGTCAAAAGCTTCGTGCAAAGTGGAGCTTTGTGTGGTTGCATCTTGCGGTAAAGCAGGCGCTACAGTTGTGTTTTGTTCAGTGTTTGCATCTTGGCTTGCACTTTCTTGTGGGGGGGAGTCCTGTGGCATAATAACGCCAAATTCCTCAGCGGCTTCAGGTGTTAAAAGTGTATCTTGTCGATTGTATTCATCCTCTTGCACGGTGCAAGCACTTAAAAAAAGGGCGCTAAAACATAATATAGATAAAATGAAAAACTTTTTCATGTATACTCTCTTTCAATTGGTTATATATTTTTTGTGCTTTTAAGCAAAGCAAAAACAGTGTGTATCAACTAAAATTGCGGTTATAAGTTAAAGTTGATATTGCAGTTTTAACTCACTTTATTTAAATTGATAGTTTGTAAACAAAACTTCAAAAAATATATAAATTATTACTTTACATAATATAACAAATTGAAAGGTAATATACCAGAGATATTTTGAAAAAGTTTTATGAAATTTTTTATAACTGTGTAACGTGTATTACAAAGTGTAGCGTTTTATGCTTTGCGTACTTTTGCAATTAGCCAAGCAATTAAAAATACAATTATATTTGCTGTTACTATTGTGCTACCTACTGGTGTGCCAAAAATAATTGATAACAAAAGCCCAACAGCAGCGCAAACAACGCTTATGATAGTAGATGAAATTATAACAGTTTTAAAACTGCCAAAAATACGCATTGAGGATAAAGCAGGGAACACAACTAAAGCGCTAATTAGCAGCGAGCCAACTAAGTTCATAGCGGTAACAATAACAGCGGCAACGGTAACGGCAATTAATAAGTTATAAACACCAGCTTTTATGCCTGTGGCACGTGCAAAGTTTTCATCAAAAGTGACACTAAAAATTTTGTTGTAAAAAACAATGAAAATCGCTATAACAAAAATTGATAGCACTGCGGATAAAATAACGTCATCTTGCGTTAGTGTTAAAATAGAGGTAGAGCCAAAAAGTGTTGTGCAAACATCGCCAGCCAAATTGTTAGAAACAGGGAAGATGTTTAATAATAAATAACCAACCGCAAGCGAGCCAGCGCTCATCATTGCAATGGCGGCATCACCATTAATTTTTGTGTTTTGCCCTATGCGCAAAAGTAAAATTGAACAAAGAGCAGTTACTATAAATGTAAAAACACCTTCGTTTGTAAGGCGCATTATAGAGGCTATTGCAATTGCGCCAAAAGCAATGTGTGAAAGCCCATCTCCAATATACGAAAAACGTTTTAAAACAAGTGTTGCACCTAGTAACGAGGAGCAAAGCGCTATCATAATACCTACAAAAAAAGCGTAGCGCACAAAGGGGTATGCAAAATATTCAGCAATTGTTTGTAAAAACTCTGTCATTATGCACCTCCGTTTTGTTTTGCAAGGTATTCTGCTTTAGGCATAAACTCTACAATTTGGTTTTTAACATTTAATATATGCGTTGCATCGTTTATAACTTGCTCTAAGTTGTGTGTTATCATAATTATTGTTATGCCGTCATCATTAAGCGCTTTTATGGTACGGCACATTTCAGCGCTAGAGGCTGTGTCAAGCCCAGCGGAGGGTTCATCTAAAAGCAAAATTTTGCTAGTTGCGCAAAGTGCACGTGCAAGTAAAACACGTTGCTGTTGCCCACCTGAAAGCTTGCTGTAACTGCGCTTAACAAGGTGCGCCATACCTAGTTTTTCCAGCCATGCTTTTGCTTTTTGTTTTTCGGCTTTATTGTAAAAAGGTCTAAAGCCTAACTGGTTTAAACAACCAGAAATAACCACCTCAAAAACACTAGCGGGAAAATCCTTTTGCACTTGTGTTTGTTGTGGTAAATAGCCAATATCGGTGCTTTTCATGGCATCGGCCATAGTTATAGTACCTTTTATGGTTGGTATCAAGCCTAAAAGTGTTTTAACTAGTGTGCTTTTACCAGCGCCGTTTTCGCCTATTATACAAAGGTATGAACCTTGCTCTACACCAAAATTTATGCGTTGGTGCAAGGCAGAGCCATCATAGCCTATGGATAAATCTTTACAGATAAGTTGTTCCATTTATTTTTCCTCATAATATTTTAAAGGGCGACGTTCGCGCCGCCCTTTAAAAATTTTTATTGCAGTTTACTCACAAAATATTTTAATTTAATGCTGTTTCAAGTGCTACTAAATTTTCTTCCATTATCGAAAGGTAGGTTACACCACTATCAGCGGCTGCCTTAGTTACAGCTTGCATAGAGTTAAAAGTTACAATTTCGCTATCTTTTTGCTCACTATTAGTAATAACAGTGTTTGCTAAATCAGTGTTAGAGTTATCAAGCACAGCAACATTATCTAAAGCAAGTTCTGTTACTTTTTCGCTTAAAAAAGCTACTGTTTCGAAGCTTGCTTCGGTTTCGGCAGAGCAACCGTTAAAAGCTGCATAATACTCTATGCCGTAATCATCAAAAAGGTACAAAAGAGGGAAGCGGTCTGCAACTAAAACTGTGCTGCGCTGTGCGTTTTCAACAACAGTTTCATATTCGGCATCAAGCGCCTCTAGTTTTTCTATATAAACATGTGCGTTGTCGTGGTAAAGTTCAGCATTTGCGCCATCAATTTCGCCTAAAGCCTCGGCAATAGCCTCGCAAGCAATAACTGCATTATCTAAAGAAAGCCATATGTGTTCGTCGGCGTGGTCGTGTGCTTCAGTTACAGTGTCGGCACCAGCATCTTCGCTGTGGTCGTGGTCATCTTCAGCGTGGTCATGCTCATCTTCAGCGTGGTCATGGTCATCTTCGGCATGGTCATGGTCATCTTCGGCATGGTCATGGTCATCTTCGGCGTGGTCGTGGTCTGCATGCTCATCTTCGCTGTGGTCAGCGTGATCATGCGCATCTACTTGCATGCCTTCAACATATTCCTCGTCCAGGATGTTATCACCTAAAGTGTCCATAATTTTTAGTGTAATCATGTTTTCGTTGGTAGCTTGTTCTATTGCTTCGTCTACCCATGCCTCGGATGCACCGCCGTTATATATAAATAAATCGGCTGAGGATATAGCCATAACATCAGGTGTTGTCGCTTGGAAACTATGCATGTCAACGCCATCGTCAACTATAAAAGATACATCAAAGTTTGCAGCTTTATCACCTAAAATTTGCATAACCCAATCATATTCATGGAAAGATGTCGTAACTATGCTTGGTGTTGCATTGTCTTGCGCTGTATCTCCAGTGCTATTTGCAGGTGAAGTGCAAGCACTAAACAAAACGCTAGCGCTCAAAACTGTGCCTATTACAATTTTTTTTGTAGTTGTAAATGTGTTTTTCAAAATAATTCCTCCTTAAGGTTAATGGTGTGTGCTGTTAATCGCCATAACAATGTTTACATGAAAAATTATTTATGTGCTTTCAACTTGTTGAGAGCAGTTTTCACAAATACCATAAAGCAAGCTAGTGTGTGGGCTAATAGTAAAATGTGAATCATCTTTAACCATGTTTATAAACATTTGCGATATATGGCGGTTAATATGAAAAGTTTGGTCGCAGGTTTTACATACAATGTGTAAAAGGTCTGCACAGTGTGCGGGGTTCATGTATTGGTATAAAGTTTCCTTGTGGTCTTTATCCGTAACACGACATAGCAAGCCTTCCTTTTCAAGTTGGGCAAGGTTACGATATATTGCGCTTTTGCTTATCTCTTGCATTTTTAACGCCTCATAGGCTTGTTGTGCAGAAAAGCTTTTGTGCGTGCTTGCCTCTAAAAATTCTAGCAAAACACGTCTTTTTTCAGTTGCATATTTAGCCATGTTATCTCCTAGTTACTATGTTGTTAATAATGTAATTTGCGAATAGTTCGCAATTTGTAGTATACAGGTAGGCGTGCGTAATGTCAAGCAAATTATGCAGTATAAATATGTATTTTATGTGTTTAAATAATGAAAAAAGCAAAACTGTATTTGTGTGACGCACAACTCGAAAAACAAAATTTAACTATTACTAAAAAAATAGTCGCAAAAAGCGTATCTGTTGCACAATATTGTGGAAAAAAGTTTGTGCGATATTGCTGTATTTTATAAAAATAATGTCAAAGTGGAAACAAAATTGAAAAACGCTTGTAATTGCCTCGTGGACGCGCTATAATATACTAGCAAAGTAAATTACTAAACAAAGTTTTTGCTTTTGCGAAACTGGCAATGTAAATTTGCCTAGAATTGAAATTAAATTAAATTTTGGAGGATACCCTATTATGAAAATGATTTCTCGTCGTTCTTTCCTTAAAGGCGCTGGTGTTGTTGCTGTAACAGCTGCAGCTGCTGGCTGTGGTGCTACTGCTTCAAGCACTACTGATTCTACTGCTGATAACTCTGGTGCAGCTGAAGGCGAAGCTAACCCTTTACTAGCTGAATTTGATTCTGCTGCAGCTGCTTTGGCTGATTGGACAAACGTGTACGATAGTCTAATCCACAGTGTTTACCAAGAAGCTGATCTTGCTAAACGTGCAGACATGATGCACCAAGCTGAAGATATTCTTATGGGTACACACGCTCTAATGCCTATATACTACTATGTTGATACATACATGCAAAAAGAGTACCTAACAAATGTTTACAACTCTCCATTTGGCATGAAACAATTCGGCTATGCTGAAAATACAAATTCAAACAATGCAGTTATCAACATCTGCCTAGCTTCTGAACCAGACTACCTAGACTGCCGTCTATCTAGCTCTGTTGACGGTGGCTGTATGAACAACAACCTTTACTCTGGTTTGATGGGTCTTGCAGCTGACGGTAGTGCTATCCCAGCTTGTGCTGAAAGCTACGAAGTTTCTGAAGATGGCTTCACATACACTTTCAAACTACAAGAAGGCCTAAAATGGTCTGATGGCGAGCCTCTAGATGCAAACGATTTCGTTTACCGCTGGAACTCAACTGCTGCTGCTGAAACAGGTGCTTCTTACAGCTACCTATTTGCAGTTATCAAAACTAAAGAAGATGGCACTCTTGACATCGCAGCATCTGAAGACGGCCTAAGCCTAACAGTTAACCTAGGCGCTGTTTGCCCTTACTTCCTAGAGCTTGCTGCTTTCCCTTGCTTCTTCCCAGTACCACAAGCACACGTTGAAGCTGCTAACCCAGACGGCACAAACCCTGGCGCATGGGCACTTGAAGCTCCATTCGTAACTAATGGTCCTTACACTATCACAGAGTGGAACCACAAAACATCTATCAAACTTGTTAAAAACCCTAACTTCTGGGGCGCTGATAACATCATTTGTGAAGAACTAAACTTTATGCTAAGTGATCAAGATGACGTTGTTTTCAACGCTTACAACAATGGCGAACTTGACTTTATCGCTATCATCCCAACTGATGAAATTGCAGCTCTTTCTGGCAACCCAGAATACCACATCGATCCATACGTAGGTACATACTATGTTTCTGCAAACGTTAACAGCGAACTATTTGCTGGCATGAGCACACAACAAGCTTGTGCACTACGTAAAGGTATCAGCATTTGTTTCGACCGTGGCTACATCTGCGCAAGCATTGGCCAAAGCGGCCAAGTTCCTGCTAACACATTTATCCCAGCTGGTGTTGCTGATGGTTCAGGCAAAATGTTCCGTGAAAACAGCGATACTTACACATACCCAG
>CAYJJL010000038.1:0-13065 GCA_964370455.1 uncultured Faecalibacterium sp. | reverse complement strand
CAAAAAAGGAGTATTTTATGCACGGCACTTTATACCTAGTTGCAACACCTCTAGGCAATTTAGATGACATGCCACCACGTGTGGCGGCAACTTTTGCACAAGTGGATTTTATAGCAGCAGAAGATACACGTGTAACCTTACGCCTTTTAAACTACCTAGGCTTAAAAAAACCAATGGTTAGCTACTACGAACACCAACTATGGCGTGGTGCGGCTATACTAGACCGCATTAAAAATGGCGAAAATTGCGCACTTTGCTCAGATGCAGGTATGCCGTGTGTTTCTGACCCAGGCGAAGAACTTGTGCGTGATGCACTAAGTATGGGCATAAAAGTAGTGCCAATACCAGCGGCAAGTGCATGCGTAACAGCTCTTGCTGTTTCTGGCCAGGATACAACACGTTTTGTTTTTGAGGGTTTTTTACCAGTTAATCGTAAAGAAAAAACAGCACGATTAGAAACCCTAGCAACCGAAGAACGCACGCTTATATTTTACGAAGCACCACATAAACTAATTAAAACATTAGCCGACCTTGAAACACATTTTGGTGCACAGCGTAGCATAACTTTATGTAGAGAACTAACAAAAATGCACGAGGAAATTGTAAAAACTACAGTTAGCGAGGCACGTGCAATTTATGATGAAAAAGCTCCAAGAGGGGAATATGTTTTAGTTGTAGCAGGCGCACAACTAACCGATACACAAGAAGAAGTTACGTTTGACCAAGTTTTAGCATTAGCTAAAAACATGGTAGAAAACGGCATGGGTGCCTCAGCAGCGGCAAAAAGCGCAAGCGCTGGTACACCATATCGTAAAAACGAAATTTACCGAGCACTAGCACAAGGAGATGAAATCCAATGACAAAACTTTTAGTTTTGAGCGATAGCCACGGCGATTTACTATCATTAAATCGTGTTTTTGAAAAAGAAAAACCATTTGATGCTGTGTTTTACCTTGGCGATGGTCTAAGAGATTTTTACGAACTACTAGAAAATAATGAAGATGTAAACAGCTTTACTGTTGCAGGTAATAACGATTTTTATGCTTTTGAACCTACCGAAGCTCTCGCAGTGTTCGAAAAAGTAATAATTTTTTATACTCATGGTCATAAACAACAAGTAAAATACAATTTGGAAACATTAGAGGTTGTAACAAACAAGCACCACGCTGATATTGCACTTTTTGGACACACACATAAAAAATATAAAAATGAAAAAGACGGCGTTTTATATTTTAACCCAGGCACTTGTAGCAGAAATTATTTAGATGAAACTAGTTATGGCGTTATTACACTTAATAATGGCGAAATAATAAGCGCTGAACATAAAGTTTTAGAATTTTAAATTACTTTACCAAATTTTTTAGCGGAGTAAAAAATGGATTTTAATAATTACCCTGAATTAATTGAAGGTACAAATAATATTTATACCATACCCGAATGTGCAAGCACAAACACATACGTTAAAGAAAACTTTGCGGAATTTGCCCCTCTGGCCGCTCTTTTTACCACTAGCCAAACAACAGGGCGAGGCCGCCTTGGGCGAGTGTGGGAAAATGCGAAAGGAGAGGGCTTTTATTATACAATTGCCATAGCGGAGGCACTTGTGCAAAGCTCTACTTTACCACTACTTGCAAGCCTTGCAGTAGTTGATGTTTTGCAAAAATACTACAACTTAAACTGTGAGATAAAATGGCCAAACGACATTTTATATAAAGGTAAAAAAATTGCAGGCATACTTTGCGAAAGTGTAAACTATGGTTATGATGGTGGCGCAAGAGGTATAATTTGTGGCATAGGCATAAACCTAGCTCAAACACAACAATACTTTGATGATAACAATTTGCCACACGGCACAAGTGTGACAGCCATAGGCAAAAACGTTGATATAAAAAAAGATACAGAAGAACTTGCGTGTTTATTAACTAGCTTTGGTTTCGACCGCCCTTTGTATTGTTTTGCGAGAGAAGGCTTTGCACCTTATATTGAAAAATATAAAAGCCTATGTGTTAACATAGGCAAAGAAGTAACCTACCCACAAAGCGGTGGTAAAGAGGGCACTGGCATAGTTAAAGATATAGATGCAGATGGTATGCTTGTAGTGCAAACCACAGAGGGTGAGGTAAAAGTTTTTACTGGCGAAGTTACAATTAAAGGTATATATTAGTAGGCGCTTATAAAAAGTAGGCAACAGTACTTTCAACAATAAAAATATTGTTTGTTGAAAAACTTGCTAGCCTTGCAAACACAAACTACCTTATAAAAAGAAAAGCCCCTCTTTGCGTTGCGGTCACAAAGAGGGGTATCCATAAGACTCAAAACTTTGGATAAGGAGGAATCATGTTCCCAAGGTAGTAGTTGCGGTCCTACTTGCCTTGTGATTATATTATAACAACCGAATGCGTTTAAATTTTGAAAACCATATGAAATAAATGTAAAACAAAATCATATATTTTATGTATTTTATTGATTATAAATGAACAAGCCCTATATGGCGCCAAAAACTTAGGTTTTCTGCCATTTTTTGGGCATAAATGTTAACAACTTAAAGGAGGCCACATGGCGGACAACACATCTTTATTTGGCGAAACAATTGTTGCCATTGCTACTGGCGCTGGCGCTGGTGGCATTGCTGTGGTGCGCCTTTCAGGTACACAAAGCTATAATATAGCACAAAAAGTTTTTGCACCACAAAACCCTAATAAAAAAGTAGTAGATGCAAAAGGCTATACAGCACTTTTTGGGCAATTTATGCGTGACACCGAAAGCATCGACGAGGGTATAGCACTATTTTTCAGAGCACCTCATAGCTACACAGGCGAGGATGTTGTAGAACTTTCGTGCCATGGTGGCAATACAGTAGCAAAACTATTAGTCGAAGCATGTATAAATGCGGGTGCTGTGCCAGCAGGTGCAGGCGAATACACACGCAGAGCTTTTTTAAATGGTAAACTAGATTTAACACGTGCAGAGGCAGTGCTTGATATAATAAGCGCAAACTCTCGCCAAGGTGCAGCACTTGCAAAAACAGCGCTTTCTGGCGCACTTGCAAAAAAAATGGCTATGGCACAAAATAAATTGCTGGATTTACAAGTACACCTTGCGGCATATGTCGATTACCCTGAAGAAGACGTGCCAGCGCTTGAAGATAGCGTGGTTTTGCAAACTTTGGCAGAAATACGTGCAGAACTTAACGCACTTATTGCAAACTACGATGCAGGTGCAATTTTGCGCACAGGTGTTGACACTGCAATTTTAGGCAGACCAAATGCAGGTAAATCTACGCTGTTAAACCTACTAGCTGGTTTTGATAGAGCCATAGTAACCCCAGTTGCAGGCACAACACGTGATGTTGTTGAACAAGCGGTGCAACTAGGCGAAATACAGCTAAACTTATTTGATACAGCTGGTTTGCGTGACACAGGCGATGCAATTGAAGCCGAGGGCATACGCCGTAGTTGGCAAAAGCTAGACGAAGCTGGTTTGATTTTAGCTGTGTTTGATAGTGCCGAGGATTGGACAGCCGAGGATAGCGCACTTGCAGAACAATGTAAAAACAGGCACGCTATTGCAATTTTAAATAAAACCGACCTAACACCAAAGTTTGATGCAGACCGCTTAAATAATTACTTTAAAGTAGTGCTTGCGGTATCTTGCAAAGAGGAGGGGGCAAAGGAGATAATTGCAGATGCAGTTGAAACTTTCCTCCAGACAAAAACAGTTGATACACATGCTGCTAGTCTTTCAGGGCGCAGGCAACTTTCAGCGGCTAAACGTGCAGAGGATGCAATTTCAGAGGCTATAACTGCAATGGAAAGCGGTTTAGGGCTAGATGCGCTTTCTGTATGTGTAGATGATGCGCTAGACGCACTTTTTGCCCTAACTGGCGAAAATGCAAGCGAAACAGTAATACACGAAATTTTTGAAAGATTTTGCGTAGGTAAGTAAAAAACAAAAACTAGCATTAAAATACAAAGTGATTTCACATAGCTATGTGGTTTTTGCTTTAACATATATAACAAAAGGGATTAAAAATGAACTATCTTGGCGAATACGATATTATAATTATAGGTGCTGGTCACGCTGGAGTTGAGGCGGCACATGCGGCGGCAACTTTAGGCGCAAAAACAGCACTGTTTACAACATCATTAGATGCAATTGCTAACATGCCTTGCAACCCATCAATAGGTGGCACAGCAAAAAGTACGTTAGCACGTGAAATTGATGCTTTAGGCGGTTTGATGGGGTTAGCGGCAGATGCAACATACTTGCAAAGCCGTATGCTTAACCGTGGCAAAGGCCCAGCGGTACATGCGTTACGTGTGCAAACGGACCGCAAACGCTACCACGAATATATGAAAGAAACTATTGAAAAAACTGATGGTGTTGTTATACATCAAGTTGAGGTTTCGACCATTGAAGTAGAAAATGGTAAAGTTACAGGCATAACAACACAGTTAAATGGCCATTATAGCGCAAAGGCAATAGTTATAGCTACAGGCACAAGCCTAGGCGGTAAAATATTTGTTGGCGATGCTTTTTATTCATCTGGCCCTGATGGCTTGCATGCCTCGACAGATTTAACCGAAAGCTTAAAGGCGCATGGCTTACCATTGCGACGCTTTAAAACAGGCACACCAGCACGTGTACACAGGCGCAGTATAGATTTTTCAAAACTAGAACACCAAGAGGGCGACCCTGACGATAGTTTGCAACCTTTTAGTTTTATGACAACTGCAACAATAACAAACAAAGTACCTTGCCACATTGCATACACAAACCTTGAAACGCACCGTATTATTAAAGAGAGCATACACCGTAGCCCACTTTATGGCGGTATGATAGAGGGTGTTGGCCCACGTTACTGCCCATCTATTGAAGATAAGGTTATGCGCTTTGCAAATAAAGAGCGCCACCCAATTTTTGTTGAGCCTTGTGGCGAAAACACAGAGGAAATGTATTTGCAAGGGCTTTCGAGCAGTTTGCCAGAGGATGTGCAAAACGCTTTTTATAAAAGCATAATAGGTTTTGAAAATTTAGAAATAATGCGCCCAGCTTATGCCATTGAGTACGATTGCATAGACCCAACTGCGCTAAATGCCACATTAGAGAGCAAGCAAATATCTGGCCTATATGGGGCAGGGCAGTTTAATGGTACATCTGGTTATGAGGAAGCTGGTGCACAAGGTTTACTTGCTGGTTTAAATGCTGCAAGGCAAGTTTTAGGCAAAGAGCAATTAGTGCTTGAGCGCCAAACAAGCTACCTTGGCACTTTGGTTGATGATTTGGTAACAAAAGGTGTAATGGACCCATACCGCATGATGACAAGCCGTAGCGAATACCGCTTGACATTACGCCAAGATAATGCAGATGAACGCTTAACACCAATAGGCAGAGAATACGGCCTAGTTAAAGATGATAGATGGCAAAAATTTCAAGAAACACAAGAGCTAAAGGCAAACGAAATAAAACGCTTACAAAAAGCTAAAGTTAAAACAGAGCCATTGCGCACAGCTATGATAAACGCAGGTTTAAAACCAGCAGAGCAAGGCGGTATTGTAATAGAACTATTGCGCCGACCAGAAATAAAATATGCAATGTTAGCAGAGCTTTGTGGCTGGGGCGAGGGCATAACGCCATTACTTGCAGAGCGTGTCGAAACTGAGATTAAATATGAGGGTTATATAGCAAGGCAAAACCGATTGATAAAAGAGGTTGCACGCCAAGAAAAAACCCTAATACCAGTAGATTTTGTTTACAGCGATATACAGGGCATTAGTTTTGAAGCGAGAGAAAAGCTAGAGCAATTAAAACCTAAAAATTTAGGGCAAGCAGTTCTCATACCTGTTGTTTCTCCATCTGACGTTGCACAGTTGAGCGTAGCCTTAAAAATGAAAGCGAAATAGCTTTTAAAGGGTTTAGTATGCATATAAGTTTTTTGGTTATATAAAACTAGTGTAAAATCTGTTTTAACTTTTAGCTTTAATAAATTTTAAAAGCAGTATGTAGTTACAATATAAAGAGGTTATAAAATGATAGATAAAAACCGATTAGCTCAAAAATGTTCCACGTGGAACATTGCATTGACACAAAAACAGCTAGACCAACTAGAGCATTTTGCAAGTATATTGGTGGATTACAATCAAAAAGTAAACCTCACAGCTATAACCGATGCCGAGGGCATAGAGGATAAGCACTTTGTAGATAGTTTATTATTTGCAAGCAGGCCAGAGGTTAAAGGCAAAATGGTTGATGTTGGTGCTGGTGCTGGTTTCCCTGGTATAGTAACAAAGATATATAAACCAGAGCTAGAGTTAACATTAATGGAGCCAACAGGTAAACGTGTTACTTTTTTGCAATATGCTTGTGCAGAGTTAGGCTTAACAGGTGTTGAGTTTGCAAAGGAACGTGCAGAGGAAGCCGCGCGCAAAAAATGGCGCGAAAGTTTTGATATAGCCTCGGCTAGGGCTGTAGCCTCATTGCCACAGCTTGCTGAATATTGCTTACCGCTTTGTAAAGTGGGTGGTGTATTTTTAGCCATGAAAGGCGCTAGCGGCGAGGACGAGCTAAGCATAGCAAAGGGTGCAATTAAAAAATTAGGTGGCGAATATGTAAACACTTTTGAGTGCGAACTGCCAAATGGAGATAAACGCAACCTAATTTTATGCAATAAAATATCGCAAACTCCATCTGTTTACCCTAGAAATGGCGGTAAAATTGCAAAAAGCCCATTAAAGTGATGGCATAATAAGGTATAAATAATCAAAAACAGGCGAACGAATTTAGTAGAAAAAACGGCACATCTATGGTAAAATTTCTTTAACACAAACAATATTAAGTGTATTTATATTGTTTGCGATGTAAAAGTTATTGCCACAAGATGTGCCTTTTGTTATTTGGAGAGTGATGCCATGTTATTTGAAACAAAGAAAAAAACTGGGAAGTTATTGCAGTTGCCTGTTAGCAAAATTAAACCATCGCCACATCAAGCACGCAAGGTGTTTAATAAGGAAGAAATAGCAAGCCTTGCGCAAAGCATAAAAATGAATGGTTTGTTGCAACCAATAAGCGTACGTAAAAGCGTTTCAGATTGCTATGAGCTTATAGCAGGGGAAAGGCGTTTGCGTGCGTGCAAACTAGCAGGTATTGAAAAAATACCAGCTATACTATATGATTTTGAAGAAGCTCAGAGCGCCTCGCTGAGCTTGCTTGAAAATATACAGCGTAAGGATTTAAACCCTTTTGAGCAAGCAGAAGGTATCAAGGAGATAATAGAGATATGGGATTGCACACAGATTGAGGCAGCAAGGCGGCTCGGCATGGCACAACCTACGCTTGCAAATAAACTGCGCCTTTTAAATTTAGAAGATGCATTTAGAGAGTTTATTTTAGAGCAAAACTTAACAGAACGCCATGCCAGAGCAGTTTTGCGCTTAGATAGCTCGCTAAGGGCAGCGGCACTAGTGCGCATGGTTAAAGAAAACATGAACGCAAGCACAGCAGATGCTTATGTAGAAAAACTGCTAGAAAAGCTAAAACAAACAAAAAAGCCACGCAAAAAAGCAATGGTGAAAGATGTGCGTATATTTTTAAACACAATAAACCACGCTATTAAAATAATGACAGAACATGGTGTACCAGCAACTTCACATAAAACAGAGGGCGAGGGTTTTGTTGAATACACAGTACGCATACCCACAAGCGTTAATAAATAGGGGATAATACATACTAATATTACATGATAATGATATAACAAACAAAACTGCACAAATTTGATAAACATAAAAGCTACTAAAATTGATAAGATTAGTTTTAGTGGCTTTTATTATTTTGCCGTAAGTAATTTTGAATTTAAAGGGTGCATTGCGATGACAGTGTTGTAAAAAAAACAATAAAAATTTTTACAGATGTGGTTTTTATAATATATTTGTCGTTTCGTTTTAAAAAACATGAAAAATTGTTAGCCTATCAAAGGCATAATTCATTAAATACACAAAAGTTAAATGTTCCACGTGGAACATTTTTTTGTTTTTACCATACCCAAAAAGCCAAAAATATGTTATACTATCCTAGAAAGACTGAAAAAATCTTAATGGAGGATGAAATTTTGGCAAAAGTAATTGCAATTGCAAACCAAAAGGGCGGTGTAGGCAAAACAACAACTGCTGTAAACCTTTCCGCTTGTGTCGCTGCTTTAGGCAAAAGCGTGCTAATTGTTGACCTAGACCCTCAAGGGCATTCTACAAGTGGTTATGGTATGGCAAAGCGTGATGTTAAAGCTGGTACGTATGATTTGCTTATTGGTGATGCCACAGCGAGCGAAGTTATACACAAAACAGAGTTTAGAGCTGATATAATCCCCTCAAACACACAGCTTGCAGGGGCAGGTTTAGAACTTATTGATTTTGAAAGCCGTGAAAGCCGTTTGCGCAAAGGGCTTGCGAGTGTTGCAAATAATTATGATTTTATATTTATAGATTGCCCACCAAGCCTAGATTTGCTCAACCTAAACGGTTTGTGTGCCGCAGATAGCGTGCTGATACCTATACAGTGTGAGTATTATGCGCTTGAGGGTTTATCAGAACTAATAAGCACATTAAAAACAGTGCGCAAAAAGTACAACAGCTATTTAGATATAGAGGGTGTTGTTTTTACAATGTACGCTGGGCGTTTAAACTTAACAATGCAAGTTGTTGACCAAGTTAAAAAATACTTTGCAGATAAAGTTTATAAAACAGTTATTCCACGTGCTATACGCCTTTCAGAGGCGCCTAGCTATGGCCAGCCAATAAACTTTTATGATCCAAACGGCAAAGGTACAGAGGCTTATATGGATTTAGCTGTTGAGTTTGTAAAGCAAAATAAAAGGGGATAACAGCTACTTATTATAATATATTCCCATAAGGAGGAAACTATATGGCAAAATCAAAAGGCGGTTTAGGCCGTGGTTTAGATATTTTATTTGAAGATTCCACACCGAGCATAGGCTCAGATGGCAAAGTGGAAAGTTTGCCATTGCGTGAAATTACACCAGACCCAGAGCAACCACGCAAAAACTTTGATGAAGAAAGCTTAGCAGAGCTTGCAACAAGCCTAGCGGAGCATGGCATGTTACAGCCTATATTAGTGCGCCCTAATACATTGGGCGACGGTTACATTATAATAGCAGGCGAAAGACGCTGGCGAGCAAGCCGCATGGCTGGTTTAACAGAAGTACCGGTGGTTGTTAAAGATGTAGCAGAGCAAGAGGCTATGGAGCTTGCCCTTATTGAAAACCTACAGCGTGAAAACCTAGACCCAATGGAGGAATCCTTTGGTATAAAAGAACTTATGGAGCGTTGTAGCCTAACACAAGAGGTTGTTGCGGCTCGCCTTGGCAAAAGCCGTAGTGCTGTTGCAAATAGCTTGCGCCTTTTAAATTTACCAGAACAAGCACGTGAGCTACTAAGGCAAGGGTTTATATCAGCAGGGCATGCAAAGGTGGTTTTAGGCCTACCTACTGAGGAGCTACAATCGCAAGCAGCACAAATAATAGCAGATAACGATTTAAACGTGCGTCAAGCTGAGGTTTTATGCAAAAAATTAGCTAAGGAAGCAGGCGCAGAAAAACCTAAAAAAGTTGAAAGTTTCAAACCAGCATTTCCGCAAGAGGTTGAAATTAGTTTAAAAGAGGTTATAGGCAACGAAGTTTCTGTTAAATATAAAGAGGGTAAAGGTAGCTTAACAGTGAGCTTTTACTCTGACGAGCAACTTTCAGCGTTTGCAAATTTGCTTGGCAAATACGATAAAACAGGTGAGGGCTAAGTTAGTGCGCAAAAACAAGCTGTGAGCATGCTCAAAAAACATTACAAATAATACTAAAAAACAAAAGCTAAAAGGAGCTTTAAAATGTTAGATATTAAATTTGTCCGAGAAAACCCAGACGTGGTTAAAGAAAATATTAAAAAGAAATTTCAAGATGCAAAATTGCCTATGGTTGATGAAGTTATAGAGGCAGATGCAAAATACCGTGAAATTTTAGGCAAAGCAGAGGCTTTACGTGCAGAGCGCAATAAATTATCAAAAAGCATTGGCATGCTAATGGGCGCAGTTAAAAAAGCAGGTGATGATGCCGAGGCTAAAGCAGCAGCAGAGCAAAAAGTTGCTGAGGTGCGTGCACAGGTTAACGCAGAGGCAGAAAACCTAAAAGCACTTGAAGATGAACAAAACGCACTAGGCGCACGTATACAAGAAATTATGTATACTTTGCCAAACATAATTGATCCATCTGTGCCTATTGGCAAAGATGATAGCTGTAACGTTGAAATTGCACGTTTTGGCGAGGCTGTTGTGCCTGATTTTGAAGTACCTTACCACACACAAATTATGGAAAGCTTTGACGGCATTGATATGGACACAGCTGGCCGTGTTGCAGGTAATGGTTTTTACTATTTAATGGGTAACGTTGCACGTATGCATGCTGCAATTTTAGCGTACGCACGTGATTTTATGATTGATAGAGGCTTTACCTATGTTATACCTCCTTTTATGATGCGTGGCGATGTTGTTAAAGGTGTTATGTCTTTTGCTGAAATGGAAGCTATGATGTATAAAGTTGAAGGCGAGGATTTATACCTAATTGGCACATCTGAGCATACAATGATAGGCCGTTTTATCGACCAAACTTTACCTGATGAAAAACTACCACAAACACTAACCTCATACAGTCCTTGTTTCCGTAAAGAAAAAGGCGCACACGGTATAGAGGAACGTGGCGTTTACCGCATACATCAGTTTGAAAAACAAGAAATGATTGTTGTTTGCAAACCAGAGGATAGCATGGATTGGTACGAAAAACAATGGCGTCATTCCGTAGCGTTGTTTGAGAGCCTTGAAATACCAGTACGTCAGCTTGGTTGCTGTTCTGGTGATTTAGCCGACCTTAAAGTAAAAAGTTGCGATATAGAGGCATGGAGCCCTCGCCAACAAAAATATTTTGAAGTTTGCAGCTGCTCTAACCTTGGTGATGCACAAGCACGCCGCCTAAACATACGCTATAAAGGCGAGGACGGCAAAAACTACTTTGCACACACATTAAACAACACTGTTGTTGCACCACCTCGTATGCTTATTGCATACTTTGAAAACCACTTGCAAGCAGATGGCAGCGTAACTATACCAAAAGCTTTAAGGCCATATATGGGCGGTTTAGAGGTTATGGTACCAACTAAAAAGTAAAAAAATATAATAAAAATAGGGCAGAGGGCATACTTTATTTTTCTTAAAAATTACAAAATAATTGTAATTTAGAGTTAAATTTAAGTATGCCCTCGCTTTTATTTTGCTTTTTTACAGTTGAAATTCACATAAAAATAGCGTAGTTACGCACTTTAAAAAATATTTTAAAAAAATGTGATTTTTTTTGGTTTTTTGCTTGACAACTGTATATATTTATCGTATAATAATAGGGCGCTCTATGAGAGACGCTTGAAACATGGCGGTATAGCTCAGTTGGCTAGAGCACTCGGTTCATACCCGATTTGTCGTAGGTTCAAATCCTATTACCGCTACCATTATTACAGGTTTTTGCTAAATGGTAGGGTGGTTGTCCGCAATAGTGGATGACACGGGGTCTTGCACTTTCGCAAAAACTTGTAATGAATATGGCCCGTTGGTCAAGCGGTTAAGACACGGCCCTTTCACGGCTGTAACATGGGTTCGATTCCCGTACGGGTCACTTGAAAAAAATAGACAGCTTTTAAGCTGTCTATTTTTTTTGCATTAAAAATTCGGTTTTATATACACTGTTTATTATAATTAAATGTATGGGGATAATACTTGTTCGCTTATGCGAGCAAAAAACTCTTTAAACAAAAAGGGGAAACATGAAGCTGAAAAATAAAAAGTTAAAAATAGCATTAATTGTTTGTTTGATACTATTTATAATAGGCGCTGTATTTTGCGCTTTAGTGTTGAGCAAAGCATTAAAGCCTAATAGCCCTATTAGTGAGCAATATGCCGTTAAAGGCGTTGATGTCTCGGCGTATCAAGGCGATATAGATTGGCAAGTTTTAGCACAGCAAGATATACAGTTTGCTTTTATAAAAGCAACAGAGGGTAGTAGCTTTGTTGATGAAACATTTGCCTATAACTACGAGCAAGCACAAAACACTGATTTGCGCATTAGTGCTTATCATTTTTTTAGTTATGATAGTTCAGGCAAAACCCAAGCAGAAAATTTTATTGCTAATGTACCTATAACGGAAAACATGCTACCACCTGTTATAGATGTAGAGTTTTACGGTGATAAAGAACAAAACCTGCCAGACGCACAAACCACAAGGCAAGAGCTAGATGTTATGGTAGAAATGCTAACAGAGCACTATGACCTAAACCCAATACTATATGCCACACAAAAGGCGTATAGGCGGTACCTTAAAGATTACTACCCTGATAATGATATTTGGATACGTAACGTGTACATACCACCTGTATTGCTTGATGATAAAGGCTGGGTGTTTTGGCAGTATACAGATACAGCAAAACTAGAGGGGTATAAGGGCGAAGAACAATATATAGATATAAACGTGTTTTATGGCACACAGGAACAATTTGATGAATATGTAGATTAAGCAGAATATAATTTGTTTTCGTTTAAGAAATATATAGTAAAAAAGTGAAATAAGTATAAAGTTAAAAACCTTTAAAACAATAACAAAAAGGTAGCTATACCACTAACCCAAAAGGGTAAAGTATATAGCTACCTTTTTAATTTTGATTATAATGCGCTAAACACTTAAAATAGTGTTTGCAACAGCAGTTAGAGCAATTGCTAAAAAAGCTTATGCTTGGTGCATTGGTACAGATAAATATTCAACTGGCTCTAGTTTTTCAACTGTTACATAACCAGGTTCAGCATAAACTATAGTTGGTATGCGGTTAACTATTGTTGCGCATGTGTGCTCAACAGTAGCTGGTTTTTGCACAAAGAAAGTTGTATCAGGCTCGCAGATAATATTCCAATCGCACATATATCCATCATCTGGGCCATATACTTTACCAATGCATTGTGTTTCAATGATAGGCCCT
>CAYJJL010000037.1:0-13085 GCA_964370455.1 uncultured Faecalibacterium sp. | reverse complement strand
AAAAAGTAAAAGGTAGCGAAGATATTGCACGTGTAGCTACTGTATCTGCAGGCGATGCAGCTATTGGCACACTTATTGCCGAGGCTATGGACAAAGTTAGTGCAGACGGCGTTATCACCATTGAAGAAAGCAAAACTGCTGAAACATACAGTGAAGTAGTGGAAGGTATGCAGTTTGACCGTGGGTACATCACCCCTTACATGGTTACAGATACTGAAAAAATGGAAGCTGTACTTGATGAAGCTGTTGTGCTTGTAACTGATAAAAAAATCTCTGTAATTCAAGATTTACTACCACTACTAGAGCAAATTGTTCAAGCTGGTAAAAAATTATTAATCATTGCTGAAGATTTAGAAGGCGAAGCACTTTCTACTTTAATTGTTAACCGTTTACGTGGCACATTTACAGTTGTTGCTGTTAAAGCACCTGGTTTTGGCGACCGCCGCAAAGAAATGCTAGTTGACATTGCAACACTAACAGGTGCAACTGTTGTTTCTAGCGATTTAGGCTATGAGCTAAAAGATGCAACTCTAGAAATGCTAGGTAAAGCACGCCAAGTAAAAGTTGGCAAAGAAACTACAACTCTAGTTGGTGGCTATGGCGATAGCAATGCAATAGCAGCACGTGTAGCACAAATCCGTGCACAAATCGAGACAACTACAAGCGAGTTCGACAAAGAGAAACTACAAGAGCGCCTAGCAAAATTAGCAGGTGGTGTTGCAGTTATCAAAGTTGGCGCTGCTACTGAAGTTGAAATGAAAGATAAAAAACTACGCCTAGAGGATGCACTAAACGCTACTAAAGCCGCTGTTGAAGAAGGCATAGTTGCAGGCGGCGGTACAGCACCATTAAACGCTATACCAGCAGTTGCGCTAATGCTAAACGACCTTGAAGGCGACGAGCGCACAGGTGCACGCATTGTGCTTAAATCTCTAGAAGCACCTTTACGCCAAATTGCTAAAAATGCAGGCCTAGAGGGTAGCGTTATAATTAACGATATACTTGCAGCTAAAAAAGTTAACTATGGCTTTGACGCACAAAACGAAGCTTATGTTGATGATATGATAGAAGCAGGCATTGTTGACCCAACTAAAGTTACACGTTCTGCACTAGAAAACGCAGCATCTGTTGCTATGATGGTGCTAACAACTGAAAGTTTAGTTGCTGATATTCCAGAACCACCAGCACCAATGCCAGCAGGCGGTGACATGGGCGGCATGGGTGGCATGTACTAATTTAATTGCAAATTAAAAGCGGTACAGCGTTAATGTTGAGCAGAGCAAAGTAAAGTTGCTTTACACTGTTTGATCAAATACAAAACAATAAAACAGGCACATTTTAGCTATAAAACTAAAATGTGCCTGCTTTTCATTTTAAAATATGGTGGAGTGTGTGGCAAATTTATCTTTCACAAATTTCATCAATAGCTTTTAATTCTTCAGATGTAAAGTTTGTATTGCCAACTATGCCACAGTTATCTAGTATTTGCGAGGCCTTTGATGCGCCAATCAAAACGCTAGTTACAACGCCGTCACGCAATACCCACGCTAGTGCCATTTGTGCTAAAGTTTGTCCGCGCTCGCTTGCGATTGCATTTAGAGCTTGTATTTTTCCAATTTGACTTTCTACTGTGTTTTTTTGCAAAAAGCGGCCATCAGTATTAATACGGCTATCTGCTGGGATACCGTTTAGGTAGCGGTCAGTAAGCAAGCCTTGTGCAAGAGGGCTAAACGCAATTATGCCTTTGCCTTTTTCCTCACAAGCAGATTTCAAACCATTGTTTTCAATTGTTCTATCTAGCATAGAATATTTGTTTTGATTAATGATAAAAGGGCAATTCATCTTTTTCAAAATTTCGGTAGCTTGGCACATTGTTTCACCATTGTAGTTAGAAAGGCCTGCATAAAGCGCCTTGCCACTTTTAACGGCTGTGTCTAAAGCGGACATTGTTTCCTCTAATGGGGTGTTAGGGTCCATGCGATGATGATAAAAAATATCAACGTAATCTAAGCCCATGCGCTTTAAACTTTGGTCAAGGCTTGCTAAAAGATATTTGCGGCTACCAAAATCACCATATGGGCCATCCCACATAAGATAACCAGCTTTAGTGCTGATTAATAACTCATCCCTATATGGTTTTAAATCTCCATTTATAATTTTGCCAAAATTTTCTTCAGCGGCACCAGCCACAGGGCCATAGTTATTAGCTAAATCAAAATGGGTGATACCTGCATCAAAAGCTGTAAAGCAAAGCTCTTTCATGTTATCAAAAATAGCGTTACTACCAAAATTGTGCCATAACCCTAATGAAACAAGTGGTAATTTTAAACCGCTCGCACCTGAATTTACATAAGGCATTTTTTCGTAACGTTTTGCATCTGCAATGTAAGACATAATTGTACTCCTTTGTGGTTTTATGTGAAAAAACTCAATAATTTTATACATTTCTGCTGTATAATTGAGATATTTTAAGTATAACATAATATTAAAAAAAATAAAGAGAAAATATTGTTTTATAAACCAACGAATACAGTTTTATATTGAAAAACAAATAAAAATGTGGTACTATATATAAAAGTATAAACCCTATACGGTGTTTGAATGTTAACTTTTTTAAATATATAGGAGTATTTTTATGGAATCTATTGAAATGATTATAAGTCGCCACAGCGTAAGTAATTATAATCCAGAAATTGTTTCTAAAGTATTGTTAGAACAAATTGTTGAAGCGGCACGTTTTGCACCTTCTTGGGGTAATACACAAATTGCACGTTATAATTTTGTGCAAGACGAAGAAATTATCAAAAAACTTAGCGAAAGCTGTGTTAATGGTTTTGTTTACAATACTAAGGTTTTAAAATTTGCTAAAAACGTTTTAGTTTTAAGTTATGTTAAAGGCAAAAGTGGCCAATTTGAAAAAGAAAAAGCTGAGGCTATGGGTTTAAACGAGGGTTATGTTTCTGGTAAAGGCGACTCATGGGAGGAATTTGATGCTGGCATTATGGCACATTCTTTTTGCCTAGCTGCTCATGCCATGGGCGTAGGTACTTGCATAATGGGTGTTATAAACTCAGCTGAAATTGCAAAGGCTATAAACTTACCAGAAAACGAAGCTGTTGCGGCTTTAATTACTTTTGGTCACCCAGATGAAACACCAAGAGAAACACCACGCAACAATGTGGAAGATATTGTTCGTTTTGTTTAACAACTAATATTAAAATGAAAACTCCCATGCTTAGGTTTTGTGCCTAGCATGGGAGTTTTTTGTTATTGATAAATTGGCAAAAATTCAGCTGGTATGTTGTTGTTTATAGTTTGTTCTATAAAATTGTAACTAAAACGCCCATCGTGAGCCAAAACTCCGTGCCTACTTGCTAGCTCGGTAGTGTAGTCTTTAAACAAATACACGGTGGAATGCACTTGCCCACCACCATATTGCGTAACAGTAGGGTGTATGTATGGGCTGTGCATTTCGAGAGTTTCAGTACCGTCAAGTTCTGTTGTTTTTTCAAAAGTGATATCTAAAATACCGCCAACTAGGTTTGGTGCTTTGCTTTGCGAGCTAATAAAATTGCCTAGCGAGTAACAAACAAAACTTTCACTGCCGTCCTCAGCGGTTAGCCATTCAGCACCTTGTAGTACATGTGGGTGAGTGCCTATGATTAAATCTGCACCCCATTCAGTTAAGTTTTGTGCTAAATCTTCTTGTGTGTAGTGTACTGTGTGGCTATCCTCGGTGCCCCAATGTACGCCAACTAAAACAAAATCGGCTATTTCATCAGCTTTTGCTATTTGTGCTTGTATACGCTCTGTTTCAGTGGTGTAAATTACCTTTTGTGGTGTACCGCTTGGGTGTGGTATGCCATTGGTGGAAAACGTATATGCTAAATATGCAAACGTTATGCCGTTAACCTCATTAGTAGGTATGTTCATATCGTCGTCATCTGCCCAAATACCAGTAGTTACAACGTCATCAGGTAGTGTTTCATAGTAATCAATGGTTGCTTGCACACCTTTGCCAAATAAATCGTAGGTATGGTTGTTTGAAAGTTGAAATACTCGCATGCCTATATCGTACAGCGCTTGCCCCATTTCACCAGGGGTGGAAAACTGTGGGTAGCCAGCAGGTTCAAACTCGTTATTAAGCAAAGTTTATTGGTTTATCCAGTTTAAATCAAAATCTGTATAAAAATCTTTTACATGTGTAAAGCAAAAATCAAAATCATACGCCTCGCCGTTTCCTTCAGCGGCGGCTTTGCGTGCAGCATTTTCATAGATAGCGTCATGTATTAAATTATCGCCCGTTGCCGAAAAACGCACAGTTTCAACTACAGGTGTTGGCACTGGTGTAGGTGATGGGCTAGGTGTGGGCGTAGGCGTTGCTGTTGGTTCTGCTATAACTTCGCTAGAGGTTTGCATACAAGCAATTAAGGAAAAGCTCATGGCACAAACTACTACTAACAAAAACAGTATAGTGTTAATCTTTTTCATAAACATCCTTTTTGTTTAACTTCGTGATTATAGTAGACATAGGCTAATATAAATTTTACAAAGAACGTAGCAAGTCGGACATATCATAAAGCCCAGCCTTTTGCGAGCAAAGGTATATAGATGCATTTACAGCACCATTTGCAAAAACATTGCGAGAATATGCAGAGTGGCTTAGTGAGATAACCTCATCTGGGCCGCAAAATAGTACTTCATGCTCGCCAACTATGCTACCACCACGCACTGCGCTAATGCCTATTTCATTTTGGGCACGTGCTTGGCGTACGCTCTCACGCTCATACACATAGCGGTAAGTTTCGCCAGCTTGTTCGTTAATTGCATCTGCTAATAATAGGGCAGTGCCACTAGGTGCATCTAGCTTGTTTTTATGGTGTTTTTCAATAATTTCTATATCGTAATCTGTGCCTAAAATAGCGTTAGCACGTTTACAAAGCTCGGATAACACATTAATACCCAGTGACATATTACCGCTTTTAAATATAGGCACTTGCTCGCTTGCAATGGTAATTTCAGCAAGTAGTGCTTCATCTAAACCAGTGGTACAAACCACTATGGGTAGTGAATTTGCTTTACAGTAATCAAGGGCTGTTTTTGTTGCTTTTGGGTGCGAAAAATCTATAATTACATCTCCTGTAACTGTCATATCCTCTAAACTTTTAAACACAGGTATAGCCCCATTACTTTCAATGCAATCTATGCCTGCAACCACACGGCAATCTTGGCGGTTTGTAATTAAATCGCAAAGTGCTTTGCCCATGCGGCCACAAATACCTTGTATGATAATATCTGTCATTTTTTAATCGTCCTTTCTAATATTGATTTAAAAAAGCGGTGCTGTCGCAGTTCTTACATTTTAAAAATGCAAGTGCAACAGCACCACTGATATCGCTATTAAGCACTACATTTTAACTAATGCAACCTTTAAAAACTATTAAATTAGCTCTAAATTTTTAAGTGCTGTTTCAATTTTTGCTTTATTAGCATCTGATGTTGCAACAAGTGGCATACGGCACTCGCCAGCATCCCAACCTAATAAGTTCATAGCGTGCTTAACTGGTATAGGGTTAACATCGCAGAACATTGCATCACAAAGCTCAATTGTATCTAGTTGCAACTTTGCAGCTTTTGCTACATCACCATTAAACCATGCCTCACAGCAATCATGTACCATTTGTGGTACTACGTTTGCTGTTACGCTTATAACGCCCTTGCCACCAATGGAAAGCAAAGGTACAATTTGGTCATCATTGCCTGAGTAAATAGGCAATTCATCACCACATAGTTGAGCAATTTTAACAATGTGGCTTATGTTGCCAGATGCTTCTTTAATACCACGAACCAATGGGTTTTTGCTAAGCTCAAGTGCTGTTTCAGGCGCAATGTTTAAACCTGTGCGAGATGGTACGTTATATAAAATAACAGGTATGCCACCAGCTGCAATTTCAGCATTAAAGTGTGCAAGCAAACCTTTTTGGCTGGTTTTATTGTAATATGGCGTTACTAAAAGCAAAGCGTCAGCGCCAGCTTCAGCTGCTCTTGCAGAAAGATCGCAGCCATGGGCTGTGTCATTAGAGCCTGTACCTGCCACAACTGGTATGCGCTTATTAACAACCTTAACTGTGTGTGCAATAGCGGCAAGGTGCTCTTCATTGGTAAGTGCAGAGGCTTCGCCAGTAGTGCCACAAATAACAATAGCATCAGTGCCCTTAGAAATCTGATCCTCTAAAATGTTAGTAAGTGCGTCAAAGTTGATTTCTCCTTCTGTGGTCATCGGTGTTATAATGGCAACGCCGGAACCTGTGAAAATAGGTGTTTTCATGGACTGCTCCTTTCAATTGTTTTATAAATATTTTTCGTGTTACTTCGCTTATTGAAGTAAAGAGTGAAAAGTTAAAAATGAAAAGTTAAAGTGTAGCAAAGCGACAATACAAAATTGAAAATCAAAGATTTTCTGCAATAACTATTCATTGTTACTTTTTAAATATTTCATGCTTAGCATGAAGTATAAATTTAGCAAAAATTAGCCAAAATAGCCTTTTTTCGCAAGTAACTCTGCTAGTAGTACTGCACCACCAGCTGCGCCACGCAAGGTGTTGTGGCTCATGCAAACAAATTTGTAATCAAACAAAGTATCTTCACGCAAGCGGCCTAGTGTTACAGCCATGCCGTTTTCAAGCATGCGGTCTAGTTTTGGTTGTGGGCGATTGTCTTCCTCAAAATAATGTAGGAATTGTTTTGGTGCGCTAGGTAAATCTAGCTCTTGTGCTGGGCCTTTGAAATTTTTCCAAATTTCAAGTATTTGCTCCTTGCTTGGTTTTTTATCAAAGCTAGCAAAAACAGCTGCTGTGTGGCCATCAGTTACAGGCACACGGTAGCATTGAGCTGTAATTAGTGGGGAAGTGGCGTTTACAATTTCATCACCCTCAATGTGACCCCATAATTTTAAAGGTTCTTTTTCGCTCTTTTCTTCTTCGCCACCGATGAAAGGTATAATGTTATCTACTATTTCAGGCATTGTTTCAAATGTTTTACCCGCGCCAGAAATTGCTTGGTATGTACAAACAGCAACTTTGCTTACGCCAAAATCAGCCATTAGTGGGTGTAAAGCAGGTAAGTAGCTTTGTAGGCTACAGTTTGATTTAACAGCAATAAAACCACGTTCTGTGCCAAGGCGTTTGCGCTGTGAAGGGATAATCTCGGTGTGGTCAGCATTAACCTCTGGTACAATCATAGGTACATCGTTTGTAAAGCGGTGTGCGCTATTGTTTGAAACAACTGGGCACTCTGCTTTTGCATATGCATATTCAAGCTCTTTGATTTGGTCTTTAGGCATGTCAACAGCACAAAAGATAAAATCAACTTTAGCGGTAACGTTAGCAACCTCAGAGGCATCCATAACCACAACATCTTTAACGCTAGCAGGCATTGGTGCCTCCATAGCCCAACGAGAGCCTACAGCAGCCTCGTATGTTTGGCCTGCACTACGTGCAGATGCGGCAAGAGCAGTTATCTCAAACCAAGGGTGTTCAGCTAGTAGTGTAACAAAGCGCTGGCCTACCATGCCTGTAGCGCCTACGATACCAAGATTGTATTTCTTTTCCATTTTATTACTCCCGTTCCGCCGCCTTGCTACGGCATAAATTAAAACAAATAAGGCTCTTTTTTTGCAAGGAAAAAATAAAAAGAGCTTTTTTCAGTCAAACCCCACCCCTGAGGCTTGCAAACAAGTAAGTTTTGCAATATAATATACTTGTTTCTATATATTGTATGATAACATTGAAAATACATTCCTGTCAATGTTAGAAAGGCAAAAAATTCATGTTAAAAAAAGATTTTTGGTACGAACTAGATAAAAAGTACATCGCACAGGAGCCAATTGAGCCTAGAGATGCCGCGCGTTTGCTTGTTATGGACAGAAAAAGCGATAACTTTGAACATAAAATATTCCGCGATTTAACGGAATATTTAAACAAAGGTGACTTGTTAGTTGTAAACAACTCAAAGGTGCTACCAGCACGTATAATAGGCACAAAACAACCAACTGGTGCAATTTGTGAATTATTATTATTAAAACAGGTAAAAGGTGACACTTGGGAGTGTTTAGCAAAACCAGGTAAACGTATGCAAGTTGGTACATTAGTAGCTTTTGGCGATGGTACACTTACTGCAACCGTTGATGAAACCTTAGAAAACGGCAATAAGCATGTAACATTCAGTTACGATACACAAACCCTATACGAAAAATTAGACGCTTTTGGTAAAATGCCATTACCGCCTTACATCACAACACAGCTTGAGGATCAAAGCCAATATCAAACTGTATACGCAAAGGAAATTGGTAGCTCTGCTGCGCCAACAGCTGGTTTGCATTTTACCGAGGAGTTAATGCAAACGTTAAAAAATAAAGGTGTAGAGTTTGCAGAGGTTACTTTGCATGTAGGCCTTGGGACATTCCGCCCTGTGCAAGAGGACGAAATAGGCGAGCATAAAATGCACAGCGAATGGTATCAGATATCCGAAGAGGCAGCTGAAAAAATAAACAATGCAAAGGCTAATGGCAAGCGTGTAGTGGCAGTAGGTACAACAAGCTGCCGCACACTAGAGGCAGCAATGCGTGAACACGGCCAAATTAAAGCATCCAGTGGCGATACAGAGATATTTTTATACCCTGGTGTTGAGCTAAAATGTATAGATGCTTTAATAACAAATTTTCATTTACCTGAAAGCACTTTGATAATGCTAGTTTCAGCATTTTATGGCTATGAAAAAACTATGAAAGCATATAAATGTGCCGTAGATGAAAATTATAGATTTTTTAGCTTTGGCGATGCAATGTTAATAGTATAAAATACTTGATTTTGTAATTAGCAAGGTTATAAAAATTAAAATTACCAATAAAACAAACAAAAACCTTGTTAAAGCAATTTAACTTTACAGCTTGGTTTTTGAAAGAGAAATGAGAAAATTATGTCAATTTATAAATTATTAAAACAAGAGCAAAATGCACGTAGGGGCGAGCTTTCAACGGTGCATGGTAAGGTGCAAACACCAGCTTTTATGAACGTTGCAACAGCGGCGGCTATAAAGGGTGGGCTTTCAGCCTTTGATTTAAAAGAGATAGATACACAAGTTATGCTATGTAATACTTACCACTTGCATTTGCGCCCAAATGATAAAATAGTATCTGAAATGGGTGGTTTGCATAAGTTTACACGTTGGGATGGCCCTATTTTAACAGATAGTGGCGGATTTCAAGTGTTTAGCCTTTCAGGTTTGCGTAAAATTACCGAAGAGGGCGTAACCTTTGCATCACACCTTGACGGACGCAGAATTTTTATGGGGCCTGAAGAAAGCATGCAAATACAGGCAAATTTAGGCTCAACAATTGCAATGGCTTTTGATGAATGTGTAGAAAACCCAGCAACACATGCATATTCGAAAGCAAGTTGTGAGCGCACAACACGTTGGCTAAAACGTTGCCAAGATGAAGTTGCACGTTTAAAACACGAGGGTAAAACAAATAACCCTGACCAACTGCTTTTCGGCATAGGCCAAGGCTGTACTTTTGCAGATTTGCGTAAAGAACACATGAAAACAATTGCTGATATGAACCTTGATGGCTATGCAATTGGCGGCCTTGCTGGGGGCGAACCTGCACCTGTTATGTACGATATGATAGAGCAAGCAGAGCCATACATGCCTAAAGATAAAATACGCTATTTAATGGGTGTTGGTACACCAGGCAATATGATAGAGGCCGTAGCACGTGGTATAGATATTTTTGATTGTGTTATGCCTAGCCGCAACGCAAGACACGGCCACTTATATACATGGGATGGTGTAATAAACATTAAAAACGCAAAGCACGAAAAAGACCAAAACCCAATTGATACAAAATGTGCTTGCCCTGCATGTAGAAACTTCTCGCGTGCATATATACGCCATTTGTTTAAGGCGGATGAAATGCTTGGTATGCGCCTTGCAGTTATGCATAACTTGTATTTTTACAATCATTTAATGACAGCAATGCGTGATGCACTAGATGAAGGCCGTTTTATGAAGTTCCATGAAACATATGCAAAAACACTTGATAAAAGAATATAATTAAAAAACCAAGGTGTAGCGAAATTTTATTCGCTACACCTTATTTTATATGTTTTTTATTTAAAAAATTACGAAAAGGCTATGCTTCTTTCGTTTTAACATGCTTTTTATAAAATTTTTCTACAGTTAAACCTTGGAAAATGGTGGTGAAAAGCACTATGGAAAACACAGAAATTATCATCGAGTCAAAAGTTTTTTCGGATAAATACTCTGAGGCTTCAATCATAAGTGCTAAACTTAAGCCGCCTTTTAAACCAGCCCAAGTTAACAGGTTTGCAAATGCAAATTTGGATAACTTTTCAGGTAAATTTTTAGTGGTTAGCGAGGCAATTAATACACCTATGTATCGTGCAATTATGCCCGCCAAAATAGAAGCTATAATATAAACAATATTACTGCCTGCGTATAAATAAACATTAACGCTAAAAATACCTATTATAATATATAAGGCATGGTTTAATAGGTTATCAACAACCTCCCAAAAATCATAGTATAGCGTAAAATCTGCAAGGCGTTTTTCGCAAGCGCTTATTGTTACAGTTGCAAAATATATACCACAAACTACAGAGGAAATAGCCGCTGAAAAATCTAGATGCTGGCATATTACATAAGATGCAGTAAGCGTGAAAATACTTATAAAAATTTGCCTAAATTTATCAGCTGTGCGTTTAAAAAAGTAAAACATCACAAAGCATATTACTAACGAAACGGTAATAGCACCTAAAATTTCTCTAAATAAAACTTCAAAAAATGAAACAAGGTTTAAGCCTGTGCCTGTGCTACTAAGTGCACCAGATATTGCTACAAATAGCGCTATGCCGACACCATCGTTAAAAAGGGATTCACCCTCTATTGTTAAAATAAGATCCTCAGAAAGGCCTACTTTTTTTAATATACCAGTTGCAGCAATAGGGTCAGTGGGGGAAACAATAGAGCCTAACAACAAGCACTCCATAAACGAAAATTGATTGAAACCTAAAAGCGAAATTAAGCAATAAAAAACCGAATCAAATATAAACGTTGATATTGCAGTTGTTATAAGCGCAAGTATTGAAATTATTTTTAATTTGTTTTTTAATTTTTTAAATCTGATTTTACAAGCACCAGAAAATAACATAAAGGATAAAACGCCGTCAACTAAAAAATCACTTAAATATTCAATAGGAAACCCACTAGGCGATGCGCTGGGGTTAATTAAATATGATATGCCTATGTATAATAAACCTATTATAAGTGAGCAAATTAGCAAAGCGATTTCAGTGGGGAGTTTTAATGTTTTTTCGTTTACATAACCAACAAAAACTAATACACCTATTATAACAACAAATATCAGCAGAAAGTTTATCATTGTTTGTGCTCCTTATATTTTAACAAATTAAGCATAGAACTTTAAAAAATAAATTTTAAAGTTCTATTTTCAAATCAACTTTATCTCCAATTTTTAATGTGTTTAGCATATATATATCTATTAAAATTTCTTCGTGTTTTAATTTAACACGTATTTCTTTACCTATATATGTTATATTTTCAACTTCAAAATTGCCGTTTATATTTTGAGTTAAGCTAATTTTGTTGGGGCGTACAAATAGTTTATTTGTGTTTGGTGCTAAAGCAATGTTTGGTATGCGCCCATATTTAGTATTGAAATATTCGCCATCAAACTCACCGTATATTGTGTTATACTCACCCATAAATTTTGCTGTTTGCTCACAGGTAGGGTTGTAATACATTTTTTGTGGTACGTCTATTTCAAGCAATGTGCCCTCGTGTAAAAAAGCTATTCTATCACCTAAAAGCATCGCTTCTTCAATATCATGTGTTACAAAAACTATTGTTAACTCCAGTTGTTTTTTTAATTTTAACAGCATTTCACCAAGTTGTTTGCGCAAGTTATAATCAAGGCTTGAAAACGGCTCGTCCATAAGTAAAAATTTAGGTGAGTTAATAATTGCCCTAGCTATTGCAACACGTTGTTTTTGCCCGCCAGAAAGCTGGTTTGGCATTTTATCGCTTAACTCTTCTATTTGCAAAAGTTGCATATACATTTTATATCTTGTTTCAATCTCATTTTTTGAACATTTTGACATAACTAAACTATAAGTAACATTTTGCTTTACTGTCAAATGTGGAAACAACAGCGGTTCTTGAAATATATACCCTATATCACGCTTGCCCATAGCGGTGTTTTGTATTTCAACATCGCCTTGTGTAATGGTGCCTGTATCCTCGCGCTCAATACCAGCCATAATTTTTAAAAGTGGAGATTTACCACTGCCAGAGTTACCAAGTATATCTAAAAATTCGTTATCAATTATTGTTAAATTAAGGCTTTTTAAAACGTGTTCGGTGTTAAAGCTTTTTTGTATATTAGTTAGTATCAAAATTTTCTCCCTCTGCTATCTAATTAATATAAATAGCTATGCTTTTTTATCCAAATATTAGAAATTGAAAACACTATTAAATTTATAGCTACAAAAACCATGCTTAGTAAGGCTGAGTTTTGCATATCGAAATTTGAAATATATGGGTACATTATGCCTGAAAGCGTTATTATGTTACCGCCACCAATTAAAAAAACAGCAAAGTATTCAGAAACCGAAACTAAAAACGAAATGCAAAACGATAACCCCAAACCACCGCTAATAAGCGGTAGTATTATCGTTTTGAAAGTATTTGCTTTGTTTGCACCTAATGTTTGTGATATAGTTTCAAGCTCTGGCGGTATACCAGCAAAATACGATATGCCAATATTTATTGCATATGGTATAGCTAAAAATAAATGTGATATTAACACACCTAAAAAACTATTTGCAATTTGTAAACGTAGCATTATGATATGCACGCCAATAAACATAGAAATAGCTGGGAAAAACAGCGGTAAAGTAAAAAAACCAACTATAATATCTTTGTGCTGTAGTTTTAATTTTATAATACCTCTGCTAATTAAAAAACCAAACAAAGTTGCTAATGTA
>CAYJJL010000036.1:0-13110 GCA_964370455.1 uncultured Faecalibacterium sp. | reverse complement strand
CAAATAACGGTATGCTATCTGTAAAGCTAATGGCAAGCCCAGTTGGATAGTTTATTGTTAAGCCTTTTTGAAAAACGGTTGTTACCTGTTTTATGCTGTGCTAGCCTTTTTATAACTGCCCCTATTTTACTAGAGCGCATGTTTAGGCATACCGCGCTAGGCGCACAGTGCCTTATTGTATTTGCGCTTTATTTATATTTTCAAAATAAAAAAGAAGGTTTTAAATTTAGGATTGGTTATATAGTGCTTTTAGCCATTGCACCAAGCATACACCCTTATTTTATACCTATGCTTTGCGCTATTTTATTTGCAGATTTGCTTGAGTATGCTCTCACCACTAAAAAATGGCTAAAAGCTATAGCTTTTTTATCTGCAAATTTATTTGCAGTTATCATTGTAGGCTTTTGTATAGGCATGTTTAGCGCCTCATCATCCTCTGGCGGTGGTATAGGTTACGGCTTTTTTAACATGAACTTAAACGCACTTTTTAACCCTGGTGCAGCAGCTGGTTTAGATTGGTCGGTATTTTTGCCTAAACAATCATATGCGCTTGGCAGTGTTGAGGGTTTTAATTATATAGGTATTGCCACACTTATTTGTGCGCCTATTTTTGCTATTTATTTGTTAGTGCGCACATCCAAAGCTACTATAATAGCATACGCAAAGCGTTATATTGGTTTAATTTTTATCAGTGTTTGCCTAACTGTTTTTGCGCTTTCTACCACTTTAGTTTTTGGCGATCACATTTTATTTGCTGTGGATTTACCAGCCACTATACAAAGCTTATTAAACACATTTCGCTCTAGTGGGCGCATGTTTTGGGTGGTTTATTATTTAATTATACTTTTTGTATGTATAAGCCTTTTTAAAATTTTAAAAGGCAAAAAAGCTATTATATGCATGGCACTTGTTTTATGTGTGCATTTAATAGATATTTCATCATATTTGTTAAGTGCAAACAGCTTTTTTACACAGCCACAAAAACCTGCCACATATTACGTAACTGATAATTACTGGCAAACAATAAGCACTCATTACAACCACCTTTACAGCATAGGTGGCGCACCAGTTGAACCACTAGCACTTGCACAATATGCTGGTAAAAGTGGTATGACAACTAACCACGTTTGGGCGGCACGTGTAGACGAAACCGCACAGGCACGCATAGACAGCGAAACACAAAACTTACTAAATGGCATAGTACAGCAGGATACTTTATATGTAACCTCTGATAGAGAGCTATTTTTAACTATTGCAGACGCCACCAAGGAAAGTGCCTGGGGTGTGCAAATTGATGAAGTTTGGTACTTGATAATACCTAAAAAGGATGGTGTTACAGCACCAACCGCCAGCGAAAACATACTTGTGTACCCTGAAATACCATTTAAACTTGCATATTTAACAGATACAGCATGGACAAACGGCGTTTTAAACACAGATAAAACCATAGTTACTTTTACAAACAACCCATACACCGAAAGATATTTAAAAGACGCTACTGCTATAATTTGTGAAGGTGTTGAGTACAAAATTTTAAACAAAGACTATGGCGATGCAGGCTGGGTTATAGTAACATTAGATATAGAAAACGCTGACATTTTAGTTGACAAAGAACTAACAACAAAATAAAGCTCAGCTTAAAATTTGTGAAAGGATAATATTATTATGCAAAAAATTACTAGTGCAGTTATAACGCAAGTTTTTGACCCATATGCTGGACATGAAATAATAAAAGGCACACCGTATACACCAAACCCTAACGATATACCACAGGGCGCAATAGATACTACTATTGAGTATTTGGGCGAACATGGTTTTATAGCATGCCCACTTTATGCCGTTTTTACAAGCGAACTTTTAGAAATGCCAGATGTGCAAGAAAAAGGAATAACTGGTATAAAACTAAAACAAGAGCTAAACGGCACATGGAACTTGCAAATACAAGGCACAAATGGCGTGTGTGAGCTTTTTTTTGAAATTGATACAGCTGAACTTTTGGATGTTTTTGCTCGTGATAATATTATATTACACAGCAGTAGCGACGCATTGATTGTTTTGGAAGATACCCCTAGCGACAACGAAGCAATGCCAAGCGAAAATGAGCAGACAAAAAGTGATACAACCGCCGATGTTATTACACAAGATACTGACACATCGTTGCAACAATCAGCCCCAAAAACAGACGAAACTATTGCTGATACAATAGATGAAGAACCAGAAACAGAGGAAATTTTTGAGGATGAAAACACTGTTTTTGAAACTAGCGATGTTGATGATATGCCTGAATATAGTGGTGATTGGCATGATGATGAGCAAAATGATGAGCAAGATATGGCTGATGATTTAGAAGATACACAAGTACCTACTGATGATGACGCACCGCCATTTTAATATTGTAAAAATTTAATACAACAAAAAAGGTGGCAAATCAACAAAATGCTGATTCGCCACCTTTATATTTTTTATATTTTGCTTATTGATTAAGCATCTGCTTTAGTGCGTGCATTTTGCTTTTCCCTTGTGGGTTTAGCATTTGCACTTGAGGGTTCTTCAACACGTGGTATTAGTGTAAAGCGTACCTCTTGCACTCGCCTATCTGCTGTGCGTGTAACTGTGCCTATGTAATCGCCAAGTGTAACTTTATCGCCTACTTTTGGTAAACGGCGTAGTTCCTCTTGTATCAAACCACCGACTGTTACATTGTCAAACTCGTTTTCTAGTGAAATATCGAGTTCTTCAAGCAAATCATCTATATTAGCGCCACCATCTACCAGCCAAGAACCATCCTTTTGCTGGCGGAATTCAACGCTAACTTCATCGTGTTCATCCCAAATTTCTCCAACGAGCTCTTCTAAGATATCCTCAAGCGTAATAATGCCTTGTGTTCCACCAAATTCATCAACAACAACTGCAAGGTGTTTGCCAGTGTTGCGCAAGTTGCGTAGCAACTCAGAAATTTGGGTGTTAGCAGTTGGATAAGGCGTACTTTTCATAAATGAGGTAATTTTTGTTTCGCCTTTGCGCTGTGCTATATGGTAATCCTTTTCATGTACTACACCAATTATGTTATCAATTGTTTCATGATAAACTGGTAAGCGTGAAAAACCACTACTAATAAACACTTCTGCAATATCATCCATGCTTGTGGTATCTTCCACCGCCACAACTTCTGTGCGGTGTGTTAAAACTTCGCCTACTTCTACGTCGTCAAACTCAATTGCGCTACGTATAAGTTCACTTTCGTGGTCGGTTAATTCGCCATCGCTTTCTGCCTCGCTAACCATAGTGATTAGTTCGCCCTCAGTGATTGCGTCACTTTCGGGTGAATGTTTAAGGCTTTTGCGTAAAAATGCTTTCCATAATGAGAAAAGCTTATTTGCAGGTGTAAAAATAATAAGCAAAACGTGCAAAATAGGCGCAGAAAAACTTGCAAAAGCTTCTGGGTTTTCTTTTGCTAGGCTTTTTGGTGTAACTTCACCAAAAATTAAAACCACTATAGTTAAAACTGCCGTAGATAAAGGTGCGCCATACTCCTCACTAACATATGTTGTAAACAACAATGTTGCGATTGTAGCCGCGCCTATGTTAACAATATTGTTTCCAATTAAAATTGTGGAAAGCAAATTGTCATATTGCTCTGCTAGGTTTAACACTTTTTGTGCTTTTTTATCTTTGTTCTCAGCACGACTTTTTAAGCGAATAAGGTTGAGCGACGAAAACGCAGTTTCCGAAGATGAGAAAAAGCCTGATAGCACTATACAAGCTATCAGCGCGACGACTAAAGATATACTACCATCGTCCATGGGAAAAAACATCACACTTCTTTCTTTAATAAATTAGTTGCCTTTGCCAATCGGCAAAAAGATATACAACAGGTTAATTATAGCATATTACAATAAAATATGCAAGGCGCAAAGCCATGTTCACAAATCTTTAAGACTTTAGCATACTACCGTTAATAAAAATGCTATTTTAAAGCTAAAAACCATAAATTAATTTTTACGCACGTTCAAGGCAAATTGCGCAAGCAACATAGTTAGTATGCGGAAAAATATCCAGCACATCGCAGTTTTGCATGCGGTATCCATTTTTAGCAAAAATTTCTATATCTGCGGCTTGCTCTTCAATACGTGTTGAAAGATATATAATTTTTTTCGCTTTTAGCTGTAAGACACTTTCCATAAGTGCCTCTTGCAAGGCCGTTTTTGGTGGTTCTATCACTACAACATCTGCTTTTAAGTTTTTAGCACTTTGGCGTTCTAACCATTCAACTGGGTTTTCAGCTGAAAGATGCACATTTGCTAACTTGTTATGCTTTGCGTTTTCCATAGCTTGTTGCACTGATGCCTCGTTAGTATCAACAGCAAATATATCTTTAGTTTTTAGTGCACAGGCCAAAGCTAGCGCACCCATACCACTATAAATATGTAGCAAAGTTTCTTTACCTGTCAAATTTGCATTTCTAATTGCACTTTCGTATAAAAGCTCACTTTGTGCGGCATTTATAGGGTAAAATGTTGTAGAATAAAGCGCAAATGTTTTACCACAAAACTCATCAACTAAAAAACCTTTACCAAAAAGCACTTTTTCACGCTCGCCCAAAAGTATATTTGTTTGTAAATCATTTACATTTTGCACCACTGTGGAAACATTAACATTTTGGTTTTGGCATAAAGTGCGCACTTTAGAAACAAAGTTTTTTGCGCCTGGTAAAATAGCCTTACCTGTAACTAAAACTACCATAATTTGTTTTTGCTTTTTGCTGTAACGCAAAAATACACCACGCACCATACCTTTGCCTGTTTCAGGGTTAAAAGCTTCGTACTTGCAAAAGTTAGCCGCCGCACGCACACAAGTAATAGCTTTTTCTATCTCTTGGCAATGCAATGGATATTCTTCCACCGCAAAAACTCTGCCACTGCGTGGGTTATAATCGCCAGTAACAAGTTTGCCATTTTTACCACGGCCAAAATGTGCAGTTAGGCTGTTACGGTAACCAAAAGGCTCTGCCATGCCTTTGATATTTGCAATTTTGCCATACTTGCCTAAAATACGTTCTATTTTAGCGTTTTTAGCCTTTACTTGGTCTTGATATGGCATATTGGCTAGTGGGTAAACACTTTGTGGTAATGTTGATAAATTTTGCATAATTTCTCCTTTATGATAAAAGCGCCAGTAATTATTTATAGTCACGTAAGGTGCTGCCACAATTTCACACGCATAAAAAGGGTGAAAGTGTAACAGCACCTTATTAATTTATTATTGTTCTATATAGTAGCTTGTGCCAACTTCGTATACAACACCAGGTTTATACTCAGTATGTGTGCGCAAGTATTCAACCCATACAGCGTACCCGTCTGGGTTCATGTGTATACCGTCAGCTGCAGCAAATTCCGCTCTAAAGTCGCCATTTTCGTCTGCTAAAACTTCCCACAAATTGATATAATAACAATCTTTAGAAAGTGCAAGTGCAGCAAGTTCATCGTTAATCATCGCTAGGCGTTCTTTATAAAGGCCTGGTCTTGTAGCACTTACTTCTGGGCGCACAGGTGGCACAGATTGCACATATATTTCAACATGTGGCAACAGCTCTTTTATCATATCTATAAGCTGGCCATAATATGCTAAAAATGAAGTGTAATCGCTGTTAGAGGTTAGCGTATTTGTGCCAAGCATAATATATACTTGCTCTGGTGCGCTTTCGACAAGGGCTTCAAGTGGTATTTGCGATACGCCGTTAACATCTGTAACTGTTGTTCCGTTTACAAACGCCTGAGGGCCAACGCTTCTATAAGCACAATAGTTAGCATTTGGTAGGCCTGTACTGTAAAGTTGTAAACCTTGTGTAATACTATCGCCTATAAAAGTTGCGCCATCAAAGTAAACTTTATCAACAAGGCCACTTGCACCTTGAGCAGCAAGGCGGTAATCCATTGCTGTTGTGCCATCGCCCTGTGGTAAAACAGTTTCATCAAGCACACGTATAGTATACGCCATAGTGTTCCAGTTTGCGTCGTGCTCATTTGGCACAGCAATGTTTGTTTGCGCTACAACTGGCACTGGCGTAGGCTCAGGCGTAGGTTCAGGTGTTGCGCTTGCCTCTGGTGTTGCGCCCACTTCATCAGGTGTGCTATCTGCTATACTCTCAGCTGTACTGCCAGTTTCAGAAGAGCCTGCTATCATTGAGTTTTGCAATAATTCAAAATGCGAAACAGCATACCAGCCTGCACCACCTATAACGCCTATTGCCAAAACAATTACACTTATATTTAAAACTTTTTGCCATCTGCGTTTTCTCAAAGAGCGACGGCGAAATTCACGATAATTTGACATAAAAACCTCTTTCGTTTTGAAAGAAAATAAACTAATAACTCCTATTAATCATACCACATTAGTGCAAAACTCGCAAGCGGATTGGATAAATTTTCGCATATTTTACATTTTTAACAAGATTATAATCAGCATTTAAAAATACTTATTCATTTAATTAAAATTGGCGCTATGGAAATAAATTCCACAGCGCCATAACATAAACTGTTATTATAATTTCCAGATATCACTATTATATTGACTAATTGTTCTATCAGATGAGAAGAGGCCTGCTTTTGCAGTGTTTGTTATCATCTTTTTAGCCCATGCACTGCGGTTTTCGTAATCAGCATAGCATTGTTCTTTAACTTTAATGTAATCGTTAAGGTCGATTAAAGTCATAAACCAGTCTTTTTGTATCAATTCTGCATGGAAACGTAATAGCATTTGTGCATCGCCAAGTTTCATCATTTCTGGTGTGATTAAAAAGTTAATTAGCTCACGAATATGCTCGTCGTTTACGTAGTAATCTTTAGCTTTATAACCGCTTGTTTCGTATAAATCAATTATTTCATCGCTGTTTTTGCCAAAGATGTAAATGTTATCTTTGCCAACTAAATCTGCAATTTCAACGTTTGCGCCGTCTAAAGTGCCTAGTGTAATAGCGCCGTTAAGCATAAATTTCATGTTACCAGTGCCTGATGCTTCTTTTGATGCTAGAGAAATTTGCTCAGAAACATCACAAGCTGGGATTAATTTTGCCGCTGCACTTACGTTATAGTTTTCAAACATAACTACTTTTAAGTGTTTAGAAACTTCTTTATCTGCTAAAATTAGCTCTTGTAAGCACAAAATTGCGTGTATAATATCTTTTGCAATTGTGTATGCAGGGGCTGCCTTTGCACCAAAAATTGCTGTTATTGGCCTTGCTGGGATTTTACCATTTTTAATTTCAAGGTATTTGTGCACTAGGTATAAAAAGTTCATTTGTTGGCGTTTATACTCGTGCAAGCGTTTAATTTGTATATCAAAAATTGAGTTTTCGTCAATTTCAATATTGTATGTTTTTGCAATATGCTCTTTTAGTGCAACTTTATTTGCTATTTTAATAGCTAAAACTTCGTTTTGTGCTTGCTCGTTATCAGCCAGCACCATCAAGTTTTCAAGCATTTCTGGTTTTGTGGAGTATATTAAATCAGCGTTTTCGCCTAGGTTTTTAGCTATCCATTTTGCATAGCTGTTGTTGCAGTGTTTTAGCCATCTTCTAAAGGTTATGCCGTTTGTTTTATTATTGAATTTTTCAGGGTAAATTTTGTAAAATGGCTCTAGTTCTGAGCTTTTTAGTATCTCTGTGTGTAGGTAAGCAACGCCGTTTATGCTGTAACCATAGTGCATATCCATACGCGCCATGTGTACACGGTTTAGCTCATCTATAATTTTAACCTCTTTATTAGCGTATTTTGCGTTTGCTTTTTCATCTAAATTTTTAATGATAGGCACAATAGCTGGTGCAACTTCTTCCAGATAATCTAGCGGCCATTTTTCAAGCGCCTCTGCTAATATAGTGTGGTTTGTGTATGCGCAAGTTTTTGCTACTTGTTCAATAGCTGCGTCCATAGTCATGCCTTTTTCAACTAGCAATCTAATCATTTCAGGTATAACCATTGATGGGTGTGTATCGTTTATTTGTATAGCAACATATTTTGACATTTCTTTAAAATCTTGGCCTTTTTCTGCCATTTCTTTTAAAATTAACTTTGCGCCACAACTAACCATGAAATATTGTTGGTAAATGCGTAGTAAATGGCCTTTTTTGTCGCTATCATCAGGGTATAAAAATAGAGTAAGGTTTTTTTCTATTTCTGTTTTATCAAAAGTAATACCGTCTTCAACAATGCTTTCATCTAGTGTTTCAATGTCAAATAGGTGCAATTTATTTGCTATTTTATCACTGCCGAAAACATCAATATCAAAAAGTTTGGCTTTGACAGTAAAATCTTTAAACGCAACATCACATGTAAAATCAGTTGGTACTAAAATGCTTTCGCTTTCTATCCAAGGGTTTGGCTCTTCTGTTTGTTTGTTTTCAGCAAATTTTTGTTTAAACAAACCAAAGTGATAATTTAAACCAACGCCATCGCCGTTTAAATCAAGGTTAGCGATAGAATCTAAAAAGCAAGCTGCAAGTCTACCAAGGCCACCGTTACCTAATGATGGTTCTTTTTCAACTTCTTCAACTTCTGTTAAGTTTTTACCATTAGCTGCTAAAAGCTCATTAACTTCATCAAAAATACCAAGGTTAATTAAGTTGTTAGATAATAATTTACCAATTAAAAATTCAGCTGAAAAATAATATAACTTTCTGCCGTCTTTTTTCGCTTCCTTTTGTTCGCCTGCGTCTTTTACAAGTTTTAAAAGTGCTAGGTAAAGTTCTTCGTTAGTTGCAAGTTTAATATCCTTGCCAAGATAGTTTTTCAATTTAGTTTCCATTTTTATGCCCTTGCCTTTCCATAATGAGTGTATAATATTTTAAATTATTTTTGTCGTTCACATAAATCGCCGCACGTCACATCATTAAAAACCGCGTTAAACTGTAATTTTCTTAAATATTTTTCAACTTTTGAAACTCAGTCACAAATTTCGTGTAACGTTACATCAATCGTTGAATTTATAATACAACATTTGCCTACACAATTTCAATATGCATAATAAACAAATTATTCGTTATGTTTTTGGGTGTTTTGCTAAAGAATATTCACGTTTCTAGTAAAATTAGCAAAATATACAATTTTCATTTGACAGTTCGGGGGTATTCCATGTATAATGTGTGTAACGTTACAAAACTAAAAATAAAGAGGGTTTTTATATGATTACGATGAAAAATGTTGCAAAGCATGCTGGTGTTTCTGTAAGTACCGTTAGCAACATTGTAAACGGAAGTACCTCCGTTAATAGCGAAATTGTTAAAAAAGTTGAAAGTGCGATGAAAGAGCTAGGTTATAAACCCAATGCAAGTGCACGCTCTTTGCGAAACAGAAAAAGCAATTTATTTGGTGTAGTAATGCCAGATATAAACGATAACATACACGGTGATATAATAAAAGGCATAGAGGACGTTTGCAAAAACCACGACTATCGCCTAGAAATTTATACAACGGGTGATATTGCTGACCTTGAAATTGCCGCTTTAAATAAACTATATGCCCAAAACCCAGAGGCTATTTTTCTTTCAACTTGTATTACCGATAGTACTTCACATTATAGGTGGGAAGGCTCAAAAGATACAAAACTTATATTTATGAGACGCAAACCTAAAGAGTTTGTAAAATGCGTTTTTGTAAACCATGATGAATATGCAGCTTTTTATAAAACAAATGCCAATTATTAAAAAAGCAATAAAATCAAAAATCTTTCAGCCTTAACTTTAAATACAGAGTTTTCTAACGAGATAATGTGCACAGAAGCTATAAAAGATGTTGCAGCAGATTTTAATATACCTATAAAAGAAATTATAGATATAGATATGGGCAAAGAAACAGCTTTTAAAGCCGTGGCAAACTGGATAGAAGACCTACCAGATTTAATTATAACCACTAACCCAAAAGTGCAAGACGGCGCAAAAGCATGTGTTGATTACTTTAACCCTGATAAAAAACCTGTATTTTTAACGGTTGAAAGTTTTAGCTGGGTGCGCAATGTTTACCCTAGTGTGCATAATGTTTGCCTTGATTATTATCACCTTGGCGCTGTAGCAGCAAATAAAGCAATTGATTTATTGAAAGACCCTGATAGCATCAGCAACGAAACAATAATTATACCCTACAACACAAAACGCAACGAAAACGCTGTTGTGACATTAACAAAAAGTAAAAATAAAAGTTTAAAAATGCTTTTGCCAAAAGGTGCAGCTGCAAATGCTTTAAAAATATTATCCAATAAATTTTATAATAGATACGGCATTACGCTTGATATAGATATTGCTGAAATTATAGATTAAAAGGATTTTAATAAATACGATATAATACCAATAAAACAAAGGCAGATTGAAAAATTGATTGAAGATGGCAAAATACAAAGGCTAACAGATACTGCTCTTACCGCAAAAATTGACGTAGCATTTAACAGCGATATAGTAAATATATACTCAAAATGCAAACAAAAATATTGTGCTATACCCGCTGTTTGCGATGCATTTTTACTATTTTATAGACATGATTTTTTTGCTAACATGCATTTTAAAAGGCTTTATTATGAAAAATATAAAACCGAACTTGCTGTGCCACGCAATTTTAGCGAATATATTAGAGTAGCAAACTTTTTTACAAAAGTTAATAACGAGCATTCCCCTATTGAATATGGTGCTGCGTTAAGCTCAAAATATTTAGCAGAACTTTTTATAGCAATTTTATGGGAAATTAACGGCACAGCTAAAATAGATAAACTAAGCACTACAAAATCTGCAATTATAAATGCCTTGCAAGAACTAAAGCTAATGTATGCAAACGCAAGCGAAGACGTTTTTTGTGAAAACGAAAAAAACATTGTTGAACAATTAACTGAAAACATAGCCGCAATGGGGTTTTTATATCAAACCGAATATATGAATTTGCTCGACCCAACTACAAAGCACCGCATAGACCAACTAGTTGGCATGAGTAAAATGGCTGGTGCGTTTAACATTGTTTCTGGTTATTCGTTTGCAATAAATACAAATTCTCAATCAATAAAAGATGCTGAAATATTTTTTGATTGGTTTATTTCTGATGATACAGTTATACCTAATAATATTTTAGGTGGTTCGCAAGCGGCAATTGCAGCAACACATTCAGCAGAATTATTTTTGATAAACTCGCCACTTATTGTTTCCTGCCAAAACATCGCAAGGGATCAATTTTTATCATTTGGTGACGCTGCTACACCATTTTACAAAAAACACAAAGCGTTAAATGATATGCTATTAACTATGTTTAAACAAAATGCAGATATACCTACGTTAAGTGAGGATATATTTAATTTTATTTGTGAGTAGAGTTAAAATACAGGCATTAACCTAGTTAGAAATAACTTTTACAAAGAAATTTATTATCAGAATTCAAGCAATTTATTTGTATTGTTTTAAAAAATGTGCTATACTTAGATGAAATGTTATTTTTTTAGGGTGCAATTGTTGCATTAATAATGAAAACGGAGGCTTTAGAAATGGATTATTCACCAAAACTCACATATAAGGGCAAGCCCTTAGTGCGAAAAGATAATGAAATTTATTATGGAAATATGTCAGATGCCTATGTGCTTTATTTGCAAGTTTTAACAAACAACGTGCAAGAAGGTGAAGAAGTTGCTGATAAAATCCAGCTTATGCTACTTTCAACAGATAACACAAAACCTTTACCAGAGCGTGTTATGCGCCAAACAACAAAAAACGGCTTATACAATGCTTTAGATATAGGCCATATTTGGCTAGAAAAAGCTTTAGCCGACCACAACTCGTAATCACAATATCTATTGTTAAAGAGAGCGCAAATAAGCGCTCTCTTTTCTATTTGTGTATTTTTTGTATATCGCTTTTATAATTGCCTTAGTTATGGTATACTGTTTTTATATCTGCAAAAAAAGAGGAGGTGGCAAAATGGGTAAAGCACTTGGCAGTTATTTTAAAAAGACAGATTTGTTTTTTCTGCTTATATGCGTGGGTTCTAGTATTTTTGCAACAATTTTGCTAATTTCTATAGAGTTTTCTTCTGGTGGTGGTTTTGAACTAAATGCCGCTGGTGAAATTATAGGTCTTGGTGGGTATCAACGCGCAGCAATGCAAGCGGCGGCTTCGGCAGCTGGTGTAGTTATTGCTCTTGTTATATCAACCTTCGATTATCGCAACTTAGTTAAACTTTGGCCAATACATGTTGTGCTAAATTGGGGGTTAGTTTTGCCTACTTTGGTGGCAAACAACGTAGTTTTAGGCCCACTAACTATAGGTTTTAGTAACGGCACTGAAAATACCTCGTGGTATAAATTAGCAGGCGTTACTTTTCAGCCTACAGAACTTGCTAAAATAAGTTTTATTTTAACTTTTGCGATGCACTTAAACAATGTACGCCAACATATAAACGAACCAAAACAGCTTTTGCGTTTAATAGCGCATATGGTTGTGCCAGCGCTTATTATTATGATACAAGGCGATGATGGCACAGCGATGATATTTTTAATAATTGGCGCATGTATGTTGTTTATGGGTGGTATAAGTTGGAAGTATATTGCAGTAGCAGCAGCGGGATTACTTGCAGTTGTTGGCATAGTAGTAGGTTTTTTTAGAGATAGTTTAAGCTCTAGTTATCAGTGGCTACGTATACAAGCTTTGCTAGACCCACAAAACTTAACAGGTTGGGCAGCTAACGAAACAGTTTATAGCCAGTATACTTACCAACAAGCAGCTGGCGAAATAGCAATGGGTGCAGGGCAAATTTTTGGTATGGGCTTATTTAGTGGCGAGTATTATTATGTGCCATATGTTTGGAACGACTTTATATTTAGCTGGTTAGGTTTTGCAACTGGGTTTGTAGGCTGTTCAGCTGTGCTTATAGTATTGTTTTGTATGGTTTTCCGTGTACTTTTTACAGGTGTACGAAGTGAGGATTTACTAGGTACTTATATTTGTACAGGTATAGCAGGCGCAGTTTTAGCGCAAATTTTTATCAATGTTGGCATGAACTTGCGTGTTTTGCCAGTTATAGGTATTACCTTGCCATTTTACTCGGCGGGTGGCTCATCTGTAACTATGCTTTATATAAGTGTGGGTATAGT
>CAYJJL010000035.1:6387-13187 GCA_964370455.1 uncultured Faecalibacterium sp. | reverse complement strand
TACCACTTGATGGGCGACGGTTGCCGTTTAGCAGTTGCATTAATGTTGATTTACCTTTACCATTTGCGCCTGCAATAACAAGGCGCTCGCCACGGCACACTGTATGCTCTAAGTGGTCAAGCAAAGTGCGCCCCTCTATTTGTATAGAAATATCTTTCATTATAACTAAATCGTTCCAAGGCTCAATATCATAATCAAACCGAAATTTCAAGTTTGTGCCTGTGTGGCTTGGTGCTTTGGTTATCTCTAGTTTTTCAAGTTGTTTACGGCGACTTTGCGCCATTTTTGTGGTTGCAGCACGCACAAGATTGCGGTCAACGTAATCCTGCAATTTTGCCGCTAGTGCAACATCTGCATCGTGTTGCTTTTGCTGTAAAACTTCAGCGGCTTCTTTTTGTGGTAAAAAGGCCGAAAAATTACCCCTATATGCAATAAGGGTATTTTGCGCAACATCCCAAGTTTTATTACAAACAGCATCTAAAAAATAACGGTCATGGCTAACAACTAACACTGCGCCAACGTATGTTTTTAAATAACCCTCTAGCCATTCCATTGTTTCAAAATCAAGATGGTTTGTAGGTTCATCAAGCACTAAAACATCTGGTTTTTGCAAAAGCAATTTTGCAAGGCGCAATCGTGTTAACTCACCGCCCGAAAGTACGCTAACTGGTTTTTCCCATGTGTCTTGTGCAAAACCCATACCTAGCAACACTTTGCGTATATTAACATCCATGTGGTAGCCGTCAGCACTTTCAACCAGTAGCTGTAAATCATGGTGCTCATTTATTAAATCTTCATCGTCATGATTAAGTGCCATTTTATGTTCTAACACTTGCATTTTAGCCATAGCATCAAGTATTTCACTAAAAGTTGCACGCATTTCACCGTAGACATCTCTTGATAAATCCACGGCTTCGTTTTGGGCTAAATAACCCAAAGTTGTGCCACGTTGTAGCGAAAACTCGCCGTTATAATCGGCTTGTTGGCCTGTGATAATTTTCAATAAAGTTGTTTTTCCTGCGCCATTTTCGCCTACTATGCCAACTCTATCGCCTGCCTCTACACGTGCAGTTACATCTTGTAAAATAATTGTTTCGCCAAAGTTTTTACCAAGGCGCACTAAATCTATTAGCATATTCTCTACTCATTTCCCCTTGTTTAGCCAGATAAATATAAACCGAACTGGCCTTAATACACAATATTCGCATTTAAATCTTTGTTATACAGCTAAGGTTTCATTACAAAATTTTAATATATCCGCAAATACTAAGTTAAATTTTTTTTCGTTTAAAATTTCATGGCGCATCTCAGGGTAAATTATTAAATCTACTCTTTCCACGCCTGCATTTTTTAAATTTTCCGCTACTTGTTTAGGCCCATTGCCGTAATCACCAACGGGATCTTCCTGACCTGCTATTAGTAAAATCGGCAAATCTTTATAAATTGCTTTCACCCATGCTTTTTGGTTTACGTGCGAGTTTACTTGTAACATATCATTAAAAGCACTTACTGTAAATTTAAAACCACATTTTTTATCCGCTACATACGCCGCCACTACTTTTTCATCAGAGCAAAGCCAATCAAAACTAGTTTTTGGTGAATTTATGCGCTTACAATATTTGCCAAAAGCAATATTATCAACAAAATTCGAAATATGCTTAGGCCCTCTCACTGTTGTTAGCATGGCTGTTACATCTATACCCATGCCAGTGGCTGTGTTTGCGCCACCTGTGCCCGAAAAAACAGCCACATCTACTGCGCCAGGATACACCTCACAAAACCAACGTGCAAAAAAGCTACCCATGCTATGCCCTAAAAGCACTATTGGTAAATATGGATAATGTGAGTTTATAAAGCGGTTTAGCTGATACATATCTTTTAAAACATGGTACCTACCATTTACAGGCGCAAAAAAGCCATCTTCATATTTTGCACCACTAGTATCACCATGGCCTAAGTGGTCGTGCCCACAAACAATAAAACCATTTTTTGCCATAAATTTTGCAAATTTTTCGTAACGCATTAAATACTCTGCCATGCCGTGGCAAATTTGCAAGATTGCTCTTGGTTGCACAGTTTCATCTCTAAAAATATAAGCCGCAATAGGTATATTATTGTAACTTGATTTAAATTGAATGTTTTCGATTTTTATTCCCGAGGTTATCATATTCTATATCCTCCATAACAATCTTATACAGCTCGTGCAAAGAGCTAATCTCAAAGTTAGGGCGTATATCTGTATTATTTGCATCACCTTGTGGGTTAAACCAACATGTTGCTATGCCTGCGTTTATGCCACCTTTTATGTCGCTTTCTAGGCGGTCACCTACAATTAGCACACGCTTTCTATCCTCTACGCCTAGTGTTGAAAGCGCCACATCAAAAATTTTGCGATTTGGCTTGTCCACACCTATTTTTTCAGAAATAAAAACATCTTCCATATATTTATCATTGCCTGAATTTGCAACACGTGCTTGAGCTGTTTTTGTAAAACCGTTTGTTATTACCGCTAATGTCGCTACCTCAGCAAGCTCATCTAAAACTGGCATAGTATCTGGCAACAAAATACCTTGCATTGCTAGGTTATCAAGGTAAGCACGGCTCACCGCTGAAACACTTTGGTTTTTATTCATCTTTTTCAAAAAGATTGAAAATCTCTCAGTTGCTATTTTATCACGTCGGATTTGCCCTTTTTCAAGCTTTTTCCAAAGTGATTCATTTATATCTTGATAAATTTGTATATTTTCGTTATTTGGCTCTATGTCTATATCTTCGAGTGTTTTTGCTATTGCCTTACTTTCGGCTAAATCAAAATCCAATAAGGTATTGTCCAAATCAAATAAAATGCAATGATAATTTGCCATAATATAGCTCCGTTCTATTTCTAATACAATAAATATATTTCCTAAAATTCGCTTAAAAATTCTATTTTTTCTTCACCTTATATTATCTCTTGTTTTTTGTTACTTGTCAAGTAATTTATGCCCGCCATAACATAAAATTAACCTCCCATACAGGGAGGTTAATTTTTAGGTATCCATAACTATATCATACCCACAATCATCAACTTGCTGTGGTGTGTTAGTAGCACAAACATCATCAATAGTTTCTTGTGGTGTTTCGGTATTTTGTTCACAGCTACTGCTTGAACAGCTACATGTTTCAGGTTCTTCTTCAACTGGTTGTGTATCTTCGCAATCGCACATTGGCTCTTCTTCAACTGGTTCTACTGGCGTGCCACAACCACATGAGGTTTCGCCACTTGTATCACAAAAATAGCTAGTGCGTCCATAAACAATTTCTGTTTCTATAGGGGCACCCCAATCAAAATCAAAGTATTCTACACTGCCATCTGGCACATCGCTTGCGGCTGGGTCTTGAGAACGTGTGCCGAGCGGCACATTGCTATATATATTTGGCATAAAAAACACCCTCCTTTTCTCTTATAATATGCTAGAGAAAAGCAAGGTGTGATTTAATATTTGTTTTTAAAAATAAAATTCACCCTTAACGCTACGTGCAAACAGTGATGCCAAGGCATCCTTAGGTGGACAATTTTCGTAAAGTATTTTATAAACAACCTCACAAATAGGCAAATCTACGTTAAACTCATTACCCATAGCAATCAAAGCTTTTACAGTAAAAACACCCTCTGCAAGCTTATCGTAGGCTTGTGCCTTTACATAGCACTCGCCAAAACGTCTATTGTGGCTATGTGCTGAAAACAGCGTTGCCTCGTAATCACCTAAATGACAAAGCCCATAAGCCGAAAGCTCGTTGCCACCCATAGCATAAATTAAACGTGCAATTTCTCTTGCACCACGTGCCATAAGCGCACCTTTCAAGCTAGTGCAATCAACGCCATCTAACATACCAGCCGCTATGCCTATTACATTTTTAGCCGCTGCACCAATCTCAGTGCCTATTAAGTCTGTGCCTTTATAAAGGCGTATTAGCTCTGAGTTCATGCCTACAACAATGTGCTCAATCGTATCAGGATTACTTGCATCTACAACCATGCAGTTTGGTATACCTTTTTCAAAATCTTCAACGTGTCCTGGGCCTACCCATACAGCAACTGCAACATCTTGCAAAACTTCTTCCTCAAAAACTACGCTTAATCGCTTACCTGTGCTTGCCTCCATGCCTTTCATACAGAGTATAAAAGTTTTGCCCTTAACATCATAACCATTAATGCGCTTTGCAAACTCTCGCAAGTTTTGCGCCGCTATTGAAATTACAATAACCTGTGCAAAATCAAGTGCTTTTTGCAAATCACTTTCAAGCATTAAAGCATCTGGCAAAGTTTGATATTCGTTTTTACGTGTTTTTAAAAGGTTCTCAAAACTTTTTGAATTTTCACGTCCCCACAGCATAACATCGTTGTTTTTACTATGATATGCCGCTAAAAATGTGCCCCAACGGCCACAACCTAAAACCGAAACTTTCATAATACTCCCCTCTCTCTTTAAAACCCCACCTCAAAAGCCGAGGTGGGGTTTTTATGTGTTTTTTATTCTGTCGTTGGTGGTGTTTCAGGTGCTGGCCCTTTTGAAACAGTTAATGTAATTGCAGTGGTAAACGCTTGGTCACCTGTTACATTTTGTGATGTAACTACACCTGCTGCCGCACTTGCATTATAATCAGCCTCTTCAACGATAGTTACAGAGGTAAAACCTAAAGCCTCTAATGCCGCTTTTGCATCTGTGCCAACTTGCCCAGTATAACTTGCAACATTTGCTGAGGTTGGTGGCGCTTTACCTTTTGAAACAGTAATAGTAACTGTCGAGCCTTTTTCTACAGATGTGCCAGCGGCTGGGTTTGAGCTTATTACCACACCAGCTGTTATTGTATCGTTATATTCTTCAACAACTGTTACTGTTAACCCCAAACCAGTTAACACAGTATTAGCCGATGCACTTGTTTGACCTACAACATTTGTTATCGTAACTTTTTCAACTGCTTTATCAACATAAACAGCTTTAATTTCTACAGAACTTGATGGCATTGTAAATGTTGTTTGCGCAGATGTTGCGGAAGCTAGGTTAACTGTACCTTTTACAATTTCCCATTTTTCAAAAATTTTACCATCTGGTGCGTTTGAAGCTGTTATTGTAATTGTTTCGCCAGCTTTTGCAGAAGTAACATTTGTGCCACTAACAGACGAAATACCATCTGTTAGCGTGATTGCATAGGTATCGCTCTTAGCTAAATTTAAACCATTTGAAGTTACCGTAGTACCATTATATTCAATAGTAGCATGTATTTTATAATCTTTATTTTCTTCGATAGTAAAAATATATTTTTCGCCAGTTGCAACGTGTTCATCGTTAACATACCACTTAACAGTTACAACATCGCCTTTATCACCTGTTTTAATAGCTTGTAGTTCGTAGTTTTCACCAGCTATAGCAGATGTCGAAACAGGTTTTATCTCAAGTTTCATGGCTGAGAAAATTGCAGTTGTATCAACATTTTGTGTAAAGCTTGTATCTGTACGTGTTGGGTTTGTTTCGCCATCGCTCCAGTTAACAAAAACATATTGTGGGTTGCCTGTGCTATCCACATTTGGTACCGCAGTAACTGTAACACTGCTATCTTTTGTTAAATCTGTAAACGATAAGTTTAGTTTACCTGTTTCATCACCACTTTTTAGTGTGCCGCCGCCAGATGTATCAACGTTATATGTCGCACGGAATTTTGTCACAGGCACTGGTGAAGCAAAGCTTGAGCCAGAAACATGGTCTTGCACACGTAAAGCAATATCGTCAGTATCTGGGCGCCTATCTTCGGATTCATACGCGTGTGTAGCAACATAATCTAAAATTTGTGTTAAACCAGCGCTTTTTAAATGTATGTCATTTGTTACATAAAAAGCAGGGTCGCCATAACCTGTTTCATCTTTTAAAGCTAATGCAGAGTTTAAAAATTTATAGCCAGAATCTTCAGCAAGTTCAGCCAATGCCATGTTAAGTTCATCAATAAATTCCTGCTCAATATCTGGGTATTTATCCTGTGTAGCTGTAACAGGTGGCAAGCTGTTTATAATAATATCAGTATATTGGTAGCTTGTGTTTATAGCAGAAAGTAATTTTTTATATGCATCTATAAACTGTGTTTGTGTCATTGAGCCATCAGCGTTATTTGTGCCTAGTGTAATAACAACTCTGCGTGGTTTCATCATAGCAACAGCCTCAGCTATTGTATATAAAGTTTCATCGTCCTCAAACGTTACAAATTTTTCAGTTAAAGATTTCTCAAGTGTTAAGCCCTCAACTGCCACAAATTGTTGCAAATCTAAAAGGCCATTGTTATAAAAACGCACAGTGTTTGAATCACCTATAAACAATGTATCTTCAAGGTATTCATCGCCTGCGTCTTCTGTTTCGGTTAAAACTGCGGTATTTGTAAGTGGGTCAACAATATAATTTTCACCTGTATAACCTGTATCTGGTAAATCAGTATCATCATCTGCCCCGTCGCCTACCTTTGAAACTTGCACCGCTACAATTGCAATTGTTACAATTAATGCAAGAGCGCACAATGCACACACTATTATTGCTTGTTGTTGCTTTTTTGTTAAAGCATTTAATGTATTATTGTTCGATTTTCCATTTTTCATATTTTCACCTTATTCTATGATAAAATAATTAAATTTCACACGTATTTTTTGTAACACTTTTATTATTATAGCATAAATTTACACTCTGGGCAATTATTCCATAAAAAATATAACAATTTTTACTTAATTTTCATATTTTGGGTATTTTTGCAACATTTTAATCTTACTATTAATCAAA
>CAYJJL010000035.1:0-6287 GCA_964370455.1 uncultured Faecalibacterium sp. | reverse complement strand
GTTTATTGATACACACCAAAAGATGACGCTATATAATTAAGCTCATCATTTGTGATTGTACCTGCTCGCCTCACTCTGTTTAAATAATCTAAAATCATTTCGGCTCTTTCTTCTTTTGAAACTTCCATGCCACCAGTGTCTGCATCTAAAATTCTGACTTCCTCAAAAAGCTCGTTTTTAACATTAATCGCCGCGGAAGAAAGCGCCCCACTAGCCGAGCTAGAGCTACCAGTGCCTGAACCACTACCAGAATTTGTACTGCTACTAGATGAGCTACTAGATGAACTACTGCTTTTGCTTGCAAGCTCAGCCTCAAAACGTGCTTGATCCGCCGCAAGCTCTGCTTGCCACTGTGCTTTTTTAGCCGCTTGCTCTGCCTCCCACTGGCGCACGCTTTCTTCATATTCACGTATTGCAAGCTCAAATTCAAGCCTAGCTGCTTCATTTTCAACTGCTTGTTGTTCTTGCCCTGCATAGTAATCTCGCAAATCCTCAAGATAACCATGGCTATCTTGATACTGTCCGTAATCTTTATCATATGCACTATCTGCTGCATCAGTTCGCACATCAAGCTCTTTATAATAGTTATCAATTAAATCTTGATACGCATCTTGGGCAGTTTTTTCTTGCTCGGTATATCCAGCGAGAGCATCTTGCATTTGTGCGCCTTCATTTTGATACACACCCATGGCCAAACTATAAAGCTCTGGTATATTTGCCTGCGCCTTATTTAAGTAACTTTGATACGCACCAGACCCAGCCGCCGCCGCATAACTTGAACCATAACCGCCAGTTGAGCTTTGTAAATTTGCCATAGTGTCTTGCATTGCAAGCATACCCTCATGCTGATATTGGTTTTTATATTGCTGATACAAAGGATCTGCGTTAAAATCATACTCAAAAGCTTCGCGGTTTAAAATTTCATCTAAAAGTTTATCTATTTGCTCTTGATAACTTGAGCTATATTCATCTGGTTTTTCTTTATAAAATTCTTCTAGCGCCTCTTTTGCAGCCGTTACTTCCTCGGATTGCGAATAAGCGTAATCTGAAAGTGCGCTTTCAGCATCATTTTTTGAGCTTACAGTTGGCATTTCAAAAACTGGCATAATTTCCGCTACGGGCGCAATCTCATTTTGTGCTATGTTTTGCGCTGTACTTTGCATGTCATCTTGTGCAATATTTTGTGCTGGCTCATATTGTGCTGTTTGCACCTGTGGCAGTTCAATTTCTTGCGTTAACACATCGCTTTGTTTTGGTGCTTGCTGTGTGGTTTCTTGCGTGTTTTGTGTTTGCACCGCGCTTTGCGCTATAGACTCCTGCACTGCAATTTCTTCGGTTTTAATTTCATCTTCAACCAAATTACTCTTTTTGTTTTTAGCCATTTTAAAATCTCCTCTCGGTTTTTATTCGTCATCTAAAATTACGCCTGTACCTGTAAGTAAAACATGTTGCTGATACGCCTCACTAATAACTATGCTAACAACACCTGTTTGTGTTATTTCCACTGCGCAAGGGGCTATACTATTTAACATTGCGCTCAATTTTGGCAAAAAACTTTTGCTATAAAACCCCTGTGGAATAGTTGCCATAAATATGCTTTGACCAACCGCTGGCATAGGCTCCATCACAAAAGCAGCATTTAACGAATACTGCACTTGTTTGCCACAGCGCACAATTTTATTTTCAATTACCCAGTCATGCGGAAAAATCTCGTGGTTTACCAAAAATGCACCTTCGACAGGCTCTTGCAAAGTGCGCAGTATCTCCATAACTTCAACACCGCCAATTGTAAACTGACCAGTTACAGATAAATCCGCACCTACTGTTAAACTGCGCCTAATACTTGTATCCAGCGCAACATCAAAAAGGTTATGTGCCTCTGCCGCTTTACCAACTGCTATGCCTGTGCCACCTTTTAAAAAGTGTAATAAATATGAGGTACTTGATAAATAATCAAAAATATCAATACTATGGAAAAAATCGCTAACCGTGTATTTAACATCATAACTTGCGCCACTTTCTAGCTTTGCATCAATTACACTTTGCACATTTTGCGATAACTCTATAGGCTCATTATAATTTTGATCTGTTACCTTTTTCCAGCTAACTTTTAAACTTATAGGGTTATCACCCTCTAGCGTTTTACCTTGCAATATACCACTTGTTAAAAAATGCGCACCTGCCTCTTGCAAAGTGCCGTTTTCATCACATCTTTGTGATACAATTTCAGTTAGTGATGGTGGGTGATATGCTTCAACATACAGGTATAAATCTTTAGTTGCAAAACGCCCTCTGCTATCCTCAACCGTTACGCTTATATAAACATCGCCTGCCTCTTTAAGCAAAAAATTAGCAAAATTTTGTTGTTGTGCAGTATTTGCACCAAAATAATAAGCAATAATTTTTGAATTATACGCACCAATTGCATGTTCAGCTTTAATTGTAATTTGCGATAACCCCTGTACTTGCCTGTGCCAATCAAGCGGAACAATTTCGTCAACATTTTCGTAACCTAGCATACCTACGCTTGGCAAAATTGCTTCATCCACAGTACACCTTAGTGAGATTGCATAATTTATGTAATTACCTACAAACTCTCTACTAGCGGCAAACAAAGTATATTTTGTTTCCATTTTTACTCCTAGTGTGCCGTTTGTGCCGTCAAAATCATTGCCGTTAAAATCATTTGCCCACTCTAGAGGTACAACAAAAGGTATGCTTAGGGTTTCTTGTCCGTTTGGTAATAAAACGTTTTCCCAAACTCGGCTATATATGCCCGTTGTTGAAAACAGCGTAATTTTAAATACAAACTGATTAGTAGCGTTTGCTGCTAAACCGGTACTTGGTGTTATATGCAAAACAGAGTGTCCGTCTACACAATATGAAGTTTCAGCAAAACTAACTTTTATTTCCATTTAATTTGCCCTCCATTTAATACCAAGGCCTGTTGCTGTTGTTACAAAATCGTAATAACCCTCGCCTGCACTACCGCCTATTGAAAGCCTATCAGATATTTCTGCAGAGCTAATATATAAACGGTTATATTTTAAATATGCCACAACAGTGCCGTAATGCAAAAACGATAACGCCTCGTTATCAATGCGCAAGGTATATGGCACAGTTTCGCCGTTTTCGTCTTTACCTATTTCAAGCCCTTGCAACGTAAACCTAAACCATGTTTCATTTAACTTTGAAAAGCTCTCTAAAGCATCCGCCGTTTGCTGTGCAAGGTTTGTTAAACTATGTAAACTAAGGTTAACCTCACGGCTTGTTTGGCTTAACTGTGAGGATAAAAGTTGCTCCATACTAGCTTGTAAATTTGTATTTTCGGCTATAAATTGCTCTGTTACCTCTGTTTTTAGTGCATCGTTTGCAATTGTTATGGCGCTTTCGTAATCATGTGCAATTTTTGTCGCAGTTGAAAGTATCTGCTGGCGTAATTTTTCAAAGTTTGCTTTTTCTTCCTCAGTTAGCGTCGCAACTTGTTTTGCTAATGTTGTTGCCATGCCTGTCACACCTGCATTATATGTGCTATTCATATTATCTTCGTCCAAATTTGAAAGCACATAGCGCAATTGCTCCGTTAGCTGGAAAAGATAACTTTTTAATTTTTCGCTTTCCTCACCATATGCAGAGGTAGATAAATTGCTAGGCAACTGTATAGATGTTATATCTGCCATGATAATTCACTCCCCTGTTCTAAAAGTTTTGTCAAGCTGTATAAAGTTACATCACCCATACCTGAAATACGCAGTTTCATTTGAGCATAACGCCTTGGGATAATTGGTAAAATTATCATTTGACCATTTGTGAGTGTATGTTTTGCCAGGCAATCCCACGTGTTTTGGTTATCATACTGTGCCTCAATTTTTAAACGTGCGCCAATTTCACCAGAAACACGTAGTTCAATTTTAGAAACAATTTTATAATCAGGCGCGTATAAACCGATTATTCCGCTTTGTGCGCTCCAAATCACTTGAAATTCCGCATTGCCAACCAGTGGCACACTGCCAACTTTGGGTGTATACCAAAGCTCACCATTTTGCATAAGCATATATAAACCCTCGGTTATATTTGCAAAAAATCGCACATCATCAGTACTTTCTTTTTGCCATATACGCCTTTTAGTATCATAAACAAAAAGCTGTGCTTTACCTGTGCTACTTTGACAAGCTAAATAATAATTATCACCCAAAACGCCTGCTATACCATTAAACAGTTGTTCCTCGCCAAGGCCCTCGCCTACGTAAACTGGCAAACCACCATCATATGCAACTACACCAGATGGTGACAAATAGTAAAGTGTATCATGCACAATCACAAGGCTTTTTTCACTGCCAGCTTGCACACCATAACACGATATAGTCGTTACCTGAAAATTAGCAGGTTTTGTGCCATAAACTTTATGTATCAAATTTTCCTTAAAAAACAACACATAACCAAGCACCACCTCTGCGCCAGTAAAATCACCATCTGAACCAACGTTAACAGCGTATGAATCCGCCGCTGTGCCCATGTAGCTAAACCAGTTAGTTGCATCGCCAAGCTTGCATGCATAAATGGTGTGTTCTGCACTGCTACAGCCCCAAATACGGTTATCGCTTTGCACTATAAAATCCAAATCTGGTATTTTACGCTCAACAATTATTTCACCAGCGTCAATTTCCTGTATCAAACTTGCACCAAGCAAAGCAGTAACAACTAAATAATCCTCACCGACATCCCATAAAATTAAATCGCCATTTAAATGTGCACCAGCTTGCTCACAAATTTGCTCACTAACGCCTATTACATTTACAGTGTCATAAAGTGCAAAATTTGCACCTATACCCTTTGCAGAAATTTTAATAAAAGTTGTGGGCACTGCGCTCCACAATTCTTGCGATTGTGAGTACACACGCAAGGTTGCAGTAGTGCTACTTGTATCAAGCCAAAAATCGCCATTTTGTGGGTTTTCAGGTGCTGTATCTCCAGTGCTTTTTACAGCGTAATCACTGCCATCCTCAAGGCTTGGCGCAAAATGCACAGAGCCTACACTTTGCCATTTTGCACCAAGCGGTTTTAATGTAAGTTCCACTGTATCAAAAGCGAGTTTATCAGGCCAAATCAACACTTTACTACCCATACCGCAAAATGTTTTTTCACCCGCCGAAACTTCGCCTATAACCACAGCGTTATAATAAAGCACTTGATTTTCCACCCAGATTATTCCATTTTTAAAAAACAAACCCTCACAATTTGCAAAAGTATTAGTTTTAACACGTGGCAACCGTGGCGATAATGCAGGATAGTTACGTGTAGAGAGGTTTTCCGCCTCGTAAAACTCGTTTTCTTCACACGAAATAGTGTGGTTATAACCGCCAAAGCTATTTATACTTTCACGTTTTCTTGTAATTGCGTTTAATTTAGGCAGTTCCATAAAACCTCCTTTACAGCACAAAATTGCCTCTTTCAATAGGCCTATGTGTTTGCTTGTACGCTACTGCAAAATTTGTATATGCCTCGTTATAAAGTGCCATGCTATTGTTATAACGTGCAATTTCACTCATGGCAAAATCTAGCTGTGCTAATAGCCAATAACTATAAATTTCGTCATATGGTGCTGGCACTAAAAGTATAGTGTCTTGCCCCATTGTTACATCAGCACCCTCGCCCAAAGCCATCGTTTCGTTTTGCTCGTGCAAGTTAATCACATGTGCTCTAACTGCGCCATCAAGCTGGCTTAACCAGCCAATTTTAATGCCTTGATGCACTTGGTTTTGGCGCATTAAATCAACTTTTTCAATAACTTGTTTTACAGTCATAAAAAACCTCCTATAAATAAAGGTTAGCGCCCAAACTCCCGCCATTTTAACTTTGGGTCTTTGGGCGCTAACCCTCATTTCACTCACTTAACAAAAAGCAAGTTTTACATTTTTGATTTTTCTGCCGCTTGTTCTATGCGCCTAGCTGTTATTTCATCCTGTGTTTCAGAATGTTCAAGCACCTCTGCAACTTCAAGCGGCACAGCGATTTCCTCGCCACGGCGTATTTGGTAATTTCGACCATTTACGCTAACAAAAACATCGCCCTTATATCTATCATTATCCTTAAACAGTTTTATATTAACTGTTTTTGCTTTTTCTGCCTTTGGCTCTGTGGCACTAGCAGTGTTTTTTACTTGGTTCATATATACTCTCCTTTTTTAATTTGCAGCGGCAGTTTCGCTGTAGCTAGATAAGCTTTCTATGCGCACCATGTATTGCTCAACAAGCCTTTCTGCACATTTTAGGCCTTTCCAGCCTATT
>CAYJJL010000034.1:0-13231 GCA_964370455.1 uncultured Faecalibacterium sp. | reverse complement strand
ATGCTCAAGGCATAGGCAATGGTATATCTATGATGATTTTTGCATCTATTGTAACAAGTTGGTCTGGCCTTTACGATACAGTAAACGGTTTACTAACACGAGCAATAGCTGGCGAGAGCCAATACTATATCTACTTGCCATTAATTGCTATTTTTGCTTTTGTGGCAATAGTATTTGTTATCATCCTCACAAACGCAGAACGCCGTATTAGCGTACAATACGCAAAACGTGTAGTTGGCCGTAAAATGATGGGTGGACAAAGCAGTTATATCCCATTAAAAATTAATATGAGTGGTGTTATGCCAGTTATATTCGCATCTTCATTAGTATCTATCCCTGGTATCATAGGCAGTTTCTTGCAACTAGATCCCGTTGATGATGCAATTTGGGTAGCAATTTTTAATGCATTTAACTACAACTCTTTCGCATATATTATTATTTACTTGCTTTTAATTTTAGCTTTTAACTATTTCTATGTAGCAATTCAATACAACCCAGTAGAAATAGCAAACAACATTCGCCAAAACAACGGTACTATACCTGGTATTCGTCCTGGCAAACCAACAAGTGATTTTATCAGTAAAACACTAAATAAAGTTACTTTAATTGGCGCTATTTTCTTAGCGGTTGTAGCTATAAGCCCAATTATACTTGGCAACATTACTGGCGTGCCTATTCAACTAGGTGGTACTAGTTTACTAATCGTTGTAGGTGTAGCACTTGATACAGCTCGTAGCATGGATAGCTTTATGACTATGCGTAGCCACGGTGGTTTCTTGAAATAAGTAAATGCAATATAATAGCAAATAATGGGGGTTATCCATGAATTTAATTCTTTTAGGACCACCTGGTGCTGGTAAGGGCACACAGGCAGAGTTCATTTGTGCAAAGTATGAAATACCTACTATAAGTACAGGCAACATTTTACGTGCAGCTATTAAAGATGGCACGGATTTGGGGCAAAAGGCAAAAAGCTTTATGGATAAGGGCTCTTTGGTACCTGATGATATCATTATTGGTATATTAGGCCAAGCGCTCAACTCTCCTTCTTGTGCCAAAGGCTTCATTCTGGACGGGGTGCCACGCACTATCGCACAGGCTGAAGCAATTGAGGCCATGGGTATTCAGATTGACAAAGTTCTTGAAATTGTTGTTCAAGATGAAAAAATTGTTAAACGTATGGGTGGTCGCCGTGCCTGCGAGGGTTGTGGCGCAACTTATCACTTAATAACAAAACCCAGTCGCCTACCTGAAACTTGCGATTTGTGTGGTTCAAAGACAGTCATCCGTAAGGACGACGTGCCTGAAACAGTTTTAGACCGTTTACGCGCATACCATGAGCAAACAGAACCACTAGTTACTTTTTATAAAGAACGTGGCACTCTAGTTGCGATTGACAACGTAGAAACAATTGCTGAAACAAGTACTGCAATTGCAAAAGTTTTGGAGGCAATCAATTGATTCAAATCAAAACAGCAAAAGAATTAGATCAAATGCGTAAAGCTTGCGAAATAAGTGCAGCCGCACTTAAATTTGCAGGTGCGCACATCGAGGCGGGGATAACTACCTTTGACCTCGATAGTCTAATTTATGATTATATCGTTAAACGTGGCGCAATTCCGAACTTTAAAGGTTTGTATGGCTTTCCAGGCTGTGCTTGTATTAGCCTTAATGACACTGTCATTCACGGCATACCTACTAAAGCTGAGGTAATTCGCCCGGGCGATATTATTAGCATTGACACAGGCGCAAAAATTGGTGGTTTCAATGGAGATAACGCATGCACTTTTGTTTGCGGCAAAGTTGATTCTGAAATACAGCGTTTGCTAGATGTTACAAAACACGCACTTCACTTAGGTATAAAACAGGCTATCCCAGGTAATCGTGTGGGAGATATTAGCTGTGCTGTGCAAACATACTGCGAGGAAAACGGTTTTTCTGTTGTCCGAGAGTTTATTGGCCACGGCGTAGGTAAAGCACTACATGAAGACCCAGAGGTGCCAAACTTTGGTAAAGCAGGCAGAGGCCCACGCCTTGTTGCTGGTATGACCATAGCGATAGAACCTATGATTTGCGAAAAAGACCGCGCAGTGAAAACCTTATCCGATGGGTGGACGGTGAAAACCCGTGATGGTGGTATGGCAGCTCATTTTGAGCATACAATAGCCATTTTACCAAATGGGCCTGAAATACTCACCTATGGATGGGAAGATCCGAATTTTAAGTTTTAATAGCTTTTTTATCCTAATATTAAACATTATGTAGAATATCGGAAAAATCCTTGCAAAGTTTGATTAAATGGTGTATAATAGATAATTGGCTAAGATAGGTTAGATGCTTTGTCGAAACAATCAAATTTTTTGTTTTTTCGTGGATTTTGTGCCACGCTCGGACAAAGCATGTGGCATTCTCAGCAATCGCCAGACAAACTTAGCAAAACCCAGTGAGGAGGCAATTAGCTTGTCGAAAGAAGACGTTATTGAAGTCGAAGGCATCGTGCGCGAGGCCATGCCGAACGCTATCTTTAAGGTAGAGTTATTAAGTGAGGACAAAGACACAGGGAAACTAAATCCTAATGGTCATGTTCTTTTAGCGCACATCTCAGGTAAACTACGGACAAACTTTATTCGTATACTACCTGGAGATAAGGTCACAATGGAAATGTCGCCCTATGATTTAACAAAAGGGCGCATCACTTGGCGCTCTAAATAAGCGCCGCACTAGTAAAGGAGGTTCAAGGTTATGAAAGTTAAACCTTCCGTAAAACCAATTTGCGAAAAGTGCAAAGTCATCCGCCGCAAAGGCCGCGTGATGGTAATTTGCCAAACCCCGAAGCATAAGCAGCGCCAAGGCTAATTCAGGCGCCTGGGGGCCAAGTACGTAGATTCCCGGCGTAGGCCCCGACACTGACATGGGATGTTATTTTGGAGGATTTAGTATGGCACGTATTGCCGGCGTTGACCTCCCACGTGAAAAACGCGTGGAAGTTGGTCTAACCTACATCTATGGTATCGGTCTAACAACAGCTAAAAATATTTTGGCTGCTACTGGTATCAACCCTGACACTCGCGTAAAAGATCTTTCTCTTGATGATGAAGCAAAAATCCGTGAGTATATCAATGTTAACAACCTTCTAGTTGAAGGTGATCTACGTCGTAACGTAGCATTGGACATCAAACGTCTAGTTGAGATCCAATCCTACCGTGGTATCCGTCACCGCAAAGGCTTGCCTGTTCGTGGTCAACGTACCAAAACAAACGCACGTACACGCAAAGGCCCAGCACGCACAGTTGCGAATAAGAAGAAGTAAGGAGGATAGAGTTTAATGGCTAATACTAAAAAAGGCGCAGTTCGTACAAAAAGAAAAGAGCGTAAAAACGTTGTTGCTGGTCAAGCTCATATCCAGTCTACGTTCAACAACACTGTTGTAACAATTACTGATTTGCAAGGCAACACTATTTCTTGGTGCTCTTCTGGCACACTAAAATTCCGCGGTAGCCGCAAAAGCACACCTTTTGCTGCACAAAGCGCTGCGGAAACAGCTGCAAAAGCAGCTATGGATCATGGCATGAAAACAGTCGAAGTTTACGTTAAAGGTCCTGGCGCAGGCCGCGAATCTGCAATCCGTGCATTGCAAACAGCTGGTCTTGATGTTACTCTAATTAAAGATGTAACACCCATTGCTCACAATGGTTGCCGCCCACCAAAACGTCGTCGCGTTTAAGAAGGAGGAATTAGAATATGGCAAAGAATCAACAGCCAATTGCAAAGCGTTGCAAAGCTTTGGGCATTTCTCCTGCAGTCATGGGCTATGCTAAAAAGAACACTACTCGCAACTCTAACAGCAATGTGCGTAAAAAACAATCTGAATACGCAATTCAGTTAAAAGAAAAACAAAAAGTTAAATTCGTTTACGGTGTATTAGAGAAACAATTCTACAACTACTTTGTAGAATCAGCTCGTCGCCAAGGCCAAACAGGTGAAAACTTACTAGCTATGCTAGAAAGCCGTTTAGATAACGTTGTTTTCCGCCTAGGTTTTGCACAAACTCGCCGTAATGCTCGTCAACTTGTGCATCATGCACACTTCACCATCAATGGCAAAAAGGTAAACATTCCTTCTTACCAAGTAAAAGTTGGTGACGTAATAGAAGTTCGTGAAAGCAGCCGTTCATCTGTTGCATTCTCAAAACTTGTAGGTCCTGATGCAGCTTTAGTTACAGCTCCAGCTTGGCTAACTCGCGAAGCAGGCGTCCTAAAAGGCACAGTAAACAGAGCACCTGAACGCGCAGACGTTGACTTTGATGTTGCAGAGCATCTCATCGTCGAATTGTACTCCAAGTAATCCCACGAGCAATAACTATTTTATGGTTACAGCTTTGCATTACAAGAATTTAATACACCGATTTTTAATCGGCTTATTACTAAGGAGGGCATACCTATGATGGAGATTGAACGTCCAAAGATTGATATCGCACAACTCTCCCCTGATGGTCGTTACGGCAAGTTCGTTGCTGAACCATTAGAACGCGGTTTTGGAATTACTTTAGGCAATAGCTTACGTCGAGTACTATTGTCTTCACTACCTGGCGTTGCTGTCACTAGCGTTAAAATTGACGGCATCGTGCATGAGTTCTCCACCATCGAAGGCGTCAAGGAAGACGTTACTGAACTTGTTTTAAACCTTAAAGGTGTTGCTGCAAAGCTATCTTGCGAAGGTTCAAAAACAGTACGTGTGGAGGCTATAGGTCCTTGCGAACTTACTGCAGGCTCTATTCCTCAGGCGGATGATATTGAAATTTTAAACCCAGAGTGGCATATCGCTACTTTAAGCGAGGGCGGAAAGCTCACAATGGAGCTAACTTTCGACAAAGGTCGTGGTTACGTTTCTGCTGATCGCAACAAACAACAAAATGTCGTCGAGAAAAAAGACATTAACACTCTTGCAATTGACAGCATTTACACACCAGTGTTAAAAGTAAATTACAACGTTGAAAATACTCGCGTTGGCCAAATTACTGACTATGACAAACTTACAATTGAAGTTTGGACAGATGGCACAATCAATGCTCAAGAGGCTGTAAGCCTTGCAGCACGTGTGCTAACTGAACACTTAAACCTATTTGTAAACTTGTCTGAAGATGCACTAGGTGCTGAAATAATGGTAGAAAAAACAGAACAAGGCAAAGAAAAAGTTTTGGAGATGACAATCGAAGAGCTTGACTTGAGCGTTCGTTCTTTCAACTGCCTAAAACGTGCTGCTATCAACACAGTTGAAGATTTAATTAATAAGAGTGAGGACGAGATGATGAAAGTTCGTAATCTCGGCCGCAAGAGTCTAGAAGAAGTTATGGCTAAACTTGAATCATTAGGTTTTACCTTAACTAAAGACGAAGAATAATCATTGAGATAAGGAGTGAAACGGGATGCCCGGTACAAGAAAACTCGGTAGAGCTACTGATTGCCGCAACGCTATGATGCGCGCTATGGTAACTTACCTAATTGAAAACGGCAAAATCGAAACAACCGTAACACGTGCTAAAGATGTGCGTTCTATGGCTGAGAAAATGATAACACTTGGCAAAAAAGGTGATTTACACACAAAACGTCAAGTTTTAGCTTACATCACAAAAGAAGCTGTTGCTAAAAAATTGTTTGATGAAGTTAGCCCAAAATACGCAGAGCGTAATGGCGGCTACACACGCATTATCAAAATAGGCGCTCGCCGCGGCGATGCTGCTGAAATGGCAATACTAGAGCTTGTTTAATTAGTAAACTAATAAAACGCTATGTACAGAGTAATCTGCGCATAGCGTTTTTTATTTTATTAAACTATAATTGTTAGCAATAATATAACGTTAGGAACAACTAAAAATAAGATATCAAAAACATTAACTTTAAATTTGCGATAATACGTCCGCTTATGTTCGGGCTCAAAACCTTTTGATTCCATAGCTATCGAAAGGTGCTCGGCATTGCGTATAGCATTAACAAACATAACGGTTATTGGTGCTAATAAATTTGTGCGTCCACCACGTGTTTGTAACGCAAACTTTGAAAGTTCGTATTCACGCTTCATGTTAGGCATTAAGTGAAAAGCTGCTAAAATACCATAGGCATATTTAGGTGATAACTTTAATTGCTGTTGCAAACTATAAACAAATGCAATGCCATCTGTTGAAAAGGTAAACAACATACCAACACCAGCATAAGCAAAAATTCGTGTAGCAAGCTGTAAACCATTGTGTGCAGAGCCTATATCCATGTTTGCAACAAGTGTAACAGCGTAATCAGTGTGATTTTCTCCACTAGTGAAAATGTAACCCGTCATAAATAAGCCTATTGCAGCAAATGCAACAGGTAGCAAAAGCAAAATAATCTTTTTTATAGGTGTAAAAGTTAGCGTAATAACTAACGAAGTTAAAAATACTACTAGATTTATAGTTATTGAAAAGGTAAATGATAAAATAATAGCAAATAATATTATGGATATACATTTGTAAGTAGGGTTTAAGTGTTGCATTTATTTAACCCTCCTTACTGTTTTTTCTGCAATATTATAATGATGAGTGCAATAATTATGTACTAAATCTTCATCATGTGTTGTTAAAATTACAGTTATGCCCTCGGTTTTAACTTTAATATAAACTAAATCCATTATTGCTTTTAATGATTTTGCATCTTGCCCATAAGTAGGTTCGTCAAGCAAAAGTATCTTTTGCCCCGAACATAATACAGAAAGCACTGCAAGCCGCCTTTGTTGACCTTGGCTTAACATAAAAGGCGAGTATTTTTGATACATTTTTAAACCAAATGTATCTAGCAATTCAATGGCTTTTTCTGTTGTGGCGGTATTATCCCAAAGCGAAAGGCTATATAAAATTTCTTCAAGCACTGTATATTTAGCAAATTGATTTTGTGGGTTTTGCAACACTATACCCATGTTTTGGCATAATTTTTTAAATGTTCTTTTTGAAACCTTTTCGCCTAAAACGGTTGCGTTACCACTGTATTTACCCTTGCCATAAAGTGCCCTTAAAAGCGTAGTTTTACCAGCGCCACTACCACCAGTTATAGCTGTAATTGTTCCACTTGCAATATTAAAATTAACATTACTCAAAAGCTCTTTATCATCAGTTTTTAATGTGAAGTTTTTAAAAATAATAGCATCTTGAGCGCTATTGGTTTCTTGCTTAGGTGTAATGGTCTGTATGTTATTTCTATCAAAGATATCTATTTTTGCGTTGTTTTGCATTTTTAGCATCTTGCAAGGATAATTAACCCATCTTTTTGAAATATGATCTATCACCAAAATATGAATATCTTTGTTTTTATGTAAGCTCCATAACAAACCTGCAAGCTCATTTGCACTTTTTGGGTCAATGTTCGCAAAAGGTTCATCAAATATCATATATTTGCTACCTAAAGCAAGCATACAAGTAAGTGCACATTTTTGTTTTTCACCACCTGATAAAATATCAAACTTACGGTTTAAAAATTTTTCAGTGCCTATTAACTCAGTTGCATATTTTATGCGCTCATCTATACTTTTTTTATTAAGCGACAGGTTTTCAAGGCAAAAAATAAGCTCATCTTTCAAATTTGCCATGCAAAATTGTAAATCGGCATTTTGAAACATTACTGAAATTTCTTTTGCTCTTTCATAATTAGGCATGTCTAATATTGATTTTTCGCCAATTGTTACAGAACCATCTAACAAAACACCTGTGTGCTTAGGGTATAGCCCAGCTAAAACCATAGCAAGGGTGCTTTTGCCACAGCCACTATCACCTAGCAAAACAGTAAAACCGCTGAAATCAAAATTAAGGTTTTCTAAAACTATGTTTTTAGATTGTTTATAGTACTTAAAAGTTAAATTTTCTGCTTGCATTATACTTCTAAGCTTTCAGCGGTATCTTGTGATATAGCATAACCTTTTAATACATTTATGCGTGTCAATCCATCTGCCAAAAATTTAGAGCCAAGTGTTGAGAATATAAATGCACTTAAAAGCCTAACTGCAAACATAACGGCAAGTAAGCCTATTTCTAAATCAAAAAATCCAGAGCGGAAAAATCCCCATATAAAGCTGAAAATAGTACAGCCCAGTGAGGCTAAAAACATAGTTGACATATCAAACTTTTTGTACTTTGTAGCTGCAAAAGCTATTTCTGCACCTGCACCTTGTATAAAACCAGAAACAAAAACAATTGGCCCATAGAAATTACCCATTAAAACTTCAAGAAACGCCGCAAGCATTTCTGCAATAATTGCTACACCTGGTTTTCTGATAATGTAAGCTGCAAAAGTTGCTGCCATAAACCAAATACCAAAAACAATTTCGTTGGCAAAAACAGAAAGTCCAAATGGCGTGAGTATAACTGCAAGCGAAGCTGCGCCATAAACTGCACCTAAATATATAACTGCAAAAACTACTGAAATTAAGCCTATCATAATAACATCTTATAAATTGATTTTAGAAAACTTATTCATTTTTTTATACCTCTTTTTATATTTATTATTAAAATCAATCTTTAGTAGGGCTGTTTACACTGATTGTTGCTTGCAAAACATAGTGGCTATACATAGTATCAATATGCGCGAGCATATCGTGATAATATTTAAAAATATCATGTATATTACCTTTTAAAATAGTGCAGTAATGCGCAGATTTTACATATAAGTTTCTGTCTTTAGCCATATTAACAGCATCAATAATACCGTTCATATATTCAGTGCTACCTAAAGGGTATAGCGAAATTTTTGATATAACGTCAAAATTAATGTCACTTGTATCATTTAATAGCACATCATTTTCAGCCATGTAACTATCCGCATCTGAATCGCCAGGGCAACCTTTTGAAAAAGTCATTTCACATGTCATGTGCACTTTGGGGTTGTGTGCGTGGGTAAAACATGCCTCTACTGCATTTATTACATGCTCACGTTTGCCTCTGTAAATTGTAGAGGTTTTATCTGTTTCGCTAAATATTTTTGATGTATCTACTTTTTTTACTGCACCAAGAATGATATCTATATAATTATCAGACATAGGCGCTAGTGTAAACCTACAACCAGTAATAGGTAAGGTTGCACCAGTAATTGACCAAGGGCAAGCAGATGCGCATTGTTGTTTTTCCATTTTTTCTCCTTTAAAATAAAAAAGTCACTATTTGGATTCAACCAAATAATGACTTTTAATGCATTATAAAAAAGCTTAAAGTCCCTACGTTGGCATTATCCAAATCAGGTTATGGGTCGAAGTTCAAAACTTCCTCTCAGCAGGCTTTAGCCGCTCCCCGTTTATAGCTACTAAAGTATACACTAGTTAATTTGTTTTGTAAATACCTAATTTTCAATAATTTTAAATTTATAAATCTAAATGCAATAATTTCAATGATATTAAGATAATAACTTTAAAAAAATATGAAAATGCATTAAAATACATTAATTAATAATATATATTGTGTTTTCTCTTGTGTTTTCCTTTAATTTATACTATAATATAATAGTCTATAGATATAGTTTTTTCTGGCAGAAAGATTATATTTAGCCTGCTCAACAATAAAAAGTAATTATGATTAGGGAGAGTATCATGAAAAATTATTTACAATTATCAAAAGAAGCACTTAACGAAGAATGCGCAGTTTTAAAAGCTGATTACGAAGCATTTAAAGCTAAAGGTCTTGCGCTTGATATGTCACGTGGTAATCCTTGCTCAGAACAACTTGATGTTTCTGCCGAAATGATGAAAATTACAGATTATAAATGTGCAAACGCCTTAGATGCACGTAACTATGGCCTACTAGAAGGTATACCAGAGGCACGTAACTTTTTTGCTGAATTAATGGGCACAACTAAAGAGGAAGTTATTGCTGGTGGTAACTCATCTTTACAACTAATGTACTCCATTGTTGATTTAGGCTGGCGTTTAGGTTTTGTTGATTCTGAAAACGCTTGGAAAAACGAAGAAAAACCAAAATTCCTTTGCCCAGTTCCAGGTTATGACCGTCATTTCCGCATTACTGAATACTTTGGTTTTGAAATGATTAACATACCTATGAGCGAAACAGGCCCAGATATGGATATGGTAGAAAAACTTGTTGCAAGCGATGCATCCATCAAAGGTATGTGGTGTGTGCCTGTTTACTCTAATCCAGACGGATACTGCTACTCTGACGAAACAGTTGCTCGCCTAGCTAAAATGCAAACAGCAGCAAAAGATTTTAAAATTATTTGGGATAATGCTTATATCGTGCATCACCTAACAGATGAAATTGTAGAGGGTGCAAATATATTAACAGCTTGCAAAGATGCTGGCAACGAAAACCGCGCAATTATGTTCTGCTCAACAAGCAAAGTAACATATCCAGGTGCTGGTGTTGGTGCAATAGGCGCAAGCGAGGCAAATATCAAATTTATCCTTGATAACTTTATGCCTATGACTATCAGTTTTGATAAATTAAACCAACTACGCCATGTTAAATACTTAAAAAATAAAGAGGGCGTACTTGCTCACATGGTTAAGCATCGTGAAATTTTAGAGCCTAAATTTGACATGGTTAAAGAAATTTTCACAAAAGAATTTAGCCCATGCGGCGAAATAGCTACTTGGACAAATCCAAAAGGCGGCTACTTTATCAGCCTATATCTACAAGCAGGCTGTGCAAAACGCACAGTTGCACTTTGTAAAGAGGCTGGCGTTGTGCTAACAGGTGCAGGTGCAGCTTACCCATACGGTAACGACCCACAAGATAGCCACATACGCATTGCTCCAACTTTCCCAACAACTTCTGAGCTAGAAACAGCAGCACAATTATTAACTGTTTGCGCTCGCCTTGCTACAGTTGAAATGTTGTTGGCAAAATAAATTATCAAACAACTACACGTAAAATAAAGATAACCATATTTAAAAATGTGTTTTTTGCAAGCTGTACTGTTGAAGCACAGCTTGCAAATATCTTTGTTTTAACACGCATTACAGGAGGAACCCTATGAAATCAAGGGGCAGAGCTTGGCAGTTTATTGTCATGGCAATTTTAATTTTAACTTTTGCATTTACAGCGTTTTTTGGCGTATATAGCCAATACGGCGATACGCTAACAACTTATATAAAAGGTGCAAAAGACATACGCTTTGGTGTTGATATACGTGGTGGTGTAAATGTTACATTTATGCCAACTGATGATTTTGATGCTACTGATGAACAACTCGAAGCGGCGCAATCTGTTATAGAAAACCGCCTTGTAGGGTTAAATATCACAGATTACGAAATTTATATTGACATGGCGGATGACCGCATTATACTAGAATTTCCATGGCAATCTGGCGAGGAAAACTTTGACCCAGAAGTTGCCATTGATGAAATTGGTACTACTGCATACCTAACTTTTAGAGAAGGTTCTTCTGCTAGTGGCGAGTTAATTTTAGATGGCTCCAATGTTGAAAACGCAGCAGCTGCTTATGGCGCACTAAATACTGGTGCAGCATCAGAATATTATGTTGCGCTTGAATTTGACGAAGATGGCGGCGCTGCTTTTGCTGATGCAACTGGACGTGTGGCACAAGATACTACTGGCGAAAATGTTATTAGCATTTGGCTAGATGATGTTAACATAAGCACTGCAACTGTTTCACAAGCTATTACAGGTGGCGAGGCAGTTATCACAAGTGCAGATTTCACACAAGATGGTGTTGTTTCACTTGCACGTCAAATAAACTCTGGTGCGCTACCTTTTGCGCTAACTGTTGATAGCTACTCAACACAAAGCCCAAGTTTAGGCGAAAATAGCCTTTATGCTATGGTACTTGCAGGTATTATTGCATTTGCGCTTATCACTATTATAATGACACTACTTTACCGCTTACCAGGTTTTATCGCTTGTATCGCACTTTTAGGGCAAGTGTCAGCAACTTTAGCAGCGGTATCCGGCTACTTGCCAATATTCCCAAGCTTTACATTAACATTGCCTGGTATTGCTGGTATTATCCTTGCAGTCGGCATGGGTGTTGACGCAAACGTTATCACCGCAGAACGTATTAAAGAGGAAATTGCTTCTGGCAAATCTCTAACTGGTGCACTAAAATCTGGCTTTGCACGTGGCCTTGCTCCTATCATTGATGGTAACGTAACTATCGTTATAGTTTCAATAGTATTAATGGGTGCTTTTGGCCCTACTGATGGCTTTTTTGCAAAATTACTAACACCTGTGTTCTTTGCTTTTGGCCCTGCAACTGCTGGCGCTATTTACGCATTTGGCTATACACTATTGATTGGCGTTTTGCTAAACTTTGTGTTTGGTGTGTTTGCAACACGTGTTATGATAAAAGGCGCATCTGCTATTAAAGGCTTGCGCAACCCTTGGCTATACGGCGGCAAAAATGCCGAAGTTGGCGAGGCACAAAAAGTTGTGCTAAGTAAAGGTTTTGAATTTTCATCATGGCGTAAACGTTTTATTGGTATAGAAATTGGCATTATCGCTGTTATTATAGCTTGCTCGTTTATATTTGGCGTTAAACTTGATACCGAATTTACTGGCGGTGCAATGATAACACTTGGCTACGAGGGCGAAATAACTACTAGCGAAATAAATGCAGTTGCTACACAAGCACTTGAAAACGAGCATATACAAATGCAAACAGGTACAATTGTTGGCACTGGTGAAAAAACAATAAACATAACAATGCCTGGCACACAAACTGTTACAACAGAGCAAGTTGCAGCTTTGGTTACAACACTAGCTACTGATTATCCAGATAATAATTTTGAACAATTATCATTAAACAATGTTAGCCCAACTATGGGTGCACAGTTCTTACAAAAGAGCTTAGTTGCAGTTATATTTGCACTTGTATTAATTTTAATTTACATTGCATTGCGCTTTAAAAACATTGGCGGTTTAACAGGTGGCTTTATGTCTATAATTGCCCTTGTTAGTGACTTAAGTATTGTTTTTGGTACATTTGTTGTGTTGCGCACAGCACTTGATGGTAACTTTATTGCTGCTATGCTAACAATTTTAGGTTACTCCATCAATGATACAGTTGTTGTTTATGACCGCATACGCGAAAATCGTAATTTATATGGCAAAAAAATGCCATTTACAGAGCTTGTCAACCTTTCTATAAACCAATCAAAACGCAGCACTTTTGTCACAACATTAACAACAGTTGTAGCGTTGGGTGTTATGTGTGTAGTATCACAAGTTTATGGTTTGGATAGCATTTTTACT